>JABDEK010000082.1 GCA_013287135.1 Acidobacteriota bacterium
ACGATGAGGATCGGAATTACCGTCCACGAGATCTCTATCTGATTGCTACCGTACACCTGCGGAGGCTCGCGACCATCGTCACCGCTCCGCCGGCGGAACTTTGTTACGACATATACGAGCAAGCTGGCAACGACCACAAAAAATGACTCCAGTGATGGCGAGAACAAACGCCGACAAATGAAAGACCCAGTCAGCGGGCGTGGACTCAGGTTTGAAGATGTTGGGAACGGGGTTGTCAGACGGATTCGCGTTGCACAAGCCCGCGGCAAGGAGTATCCCAACCAGGATCACCAGCACGCCCGTGACTCGGGCGGCGACAGCTCTCCAATCCGCCTTGCGCTTGTTCCTCATGGTCGTCAAAGTCTTTCCTCGCTCCGCGCTATCACGATCAGCCGCTGACTGGCCTGGAAATTACGTCCATCTCTTCGGTACGCTCATCAGGACCATTGCGACTGTTTCAAATTCTGGGAATTGCCACGCACCAGCCACATTTCTGATCACAGAAATCGCTCGCATTCCGGCAGGAGCACCTTGTTCTCCAATCAGTGTTTTGCTCGTTCCATCCCTTATCTTCTTTAGTTGGAGGAGCTTCCGTCAGGTTCGAAGGCCATGAAACTGGGGGTGGAGCGAAGCTACCGTCATGGGCTTGACGGTCTCGTCAAAGCCTCGCCTGTCTAGATAGTCATTCCCTGAAAACCACGATTCTTGCGACCTTTGAAACGACAGGCGGAAGGTCCCGTGTGAGGCGGCATCGGTCTCTGGGCTGCATCTGCTGAAAACCACTGTTATCTTTGGCAAGTTGTCAAAAACTCGCCCCAACAGTCGAAGCCTCGCCAACTGTTCGCGGTAGCCAAGCGGCTGTGGAACTTCCCCTCACCCTTCAAGTCATTGATAAGCAATGGGATCCAAGGTACTGCAAAGCCATCGACTCATTGGAATTGTGCCTGCTTCATGCCGTCTCGTGCGGGGATGGGACCCCCATTCGACATCGGAAAAGGAAAGGACCCTCCACGACTGGAATTTTCGTACTGCGATTGTCCTGGTGGCATCGGCAGGCATTTAACGTAGGAGATAAAAAGGCATGAGCGGACGGTTACCTGTCGTCTTTCTAGTGGATGTGGACGATACATTGCTTGAGAACGACCGCGTCCAAAACGACCTCCGAGAGCATCTCGAACACGAGTTTGGCGCAGCTTGTCGGGACCGTTACTGGACGATCCTCGAGGCCCTCTTTGAAGAGCTTGGCTATCGCGATTACCTCGGCGCTCTACAACGCTATCGGATTGAGCATCCGACGGACATTCGTTTGCTAGCTATGTCCTCCTACCTGGTGGATTATCCCTTCGCCGACCGACTCTATCCCGGTGCTCTCGAGGTGCTGAATCGGCTGCGGAGTTGGGGGCAGACCGTGATCCTTTCGGATGGCGATGTGGTTTTTCAACCGCGCAAGGTCGAGCGCTCTGGAATCAGCGGAGCCGTCAGGGGACATGTGCTCATCTACATTCACAAGGAGCAGGCACTGGCCGATGTCGAACGACGCTACCCGGCGGAGCGCTACGTAATGGTCGATGACAAGCTGCGCATCCTTGCGGCGACGAAGAAGGCGTGGGGCGACCGCGTGACGACGGTGTTTCCACGCCAAGGTAAGTTCGCGAACGACCCGGAGGTGCTCGCCGCCTATCCGCCGGCGGACGTGACCGTCGAGCGCATTGGCGACCTCCTTTCCTACGAACTGTCCAACCTGCGTGCCGTCTGACTAGCGCAGGCAGCTCTGGCTATCTATGGCGGGGCAGCTCCTGCATCAACGTGCGCAGTTCGCGGCGCAAAGTGCGGATGGATTATCTTTCAAATCAAGTCCTTTCGCTTTCGCTCTCGCCTGTCTAGATACTCATTCCCCTGAAGACCACGATTTTTGCGACCTTTGAAACGACAGGCGGAAGGTCCCGTGTGAGGCGGCATCGATCTCCGGCCTGAATCTGCTTCTGAAGACTCATTGTCATCTGTAGCGAGTTGTCAAAAACTCGCCCGAACAGTCGAAGCCTCGCCAACTGTTCGCGGTAGCCAGGCCGCTGGGGAAGTCCCTCTCACTCTTCAAGTCATTGATAAGCAAAGGGATCCAATGTGCGGCAAAGCGATCGACTCATTGGAATTGTGCCTGCTTCATGCAGCCTCGTGCGGGGATGGATCGAGTGCGGGAACTATGAACATCTGGGAGATGGTGCGCTCCGGTTTTGCGTGTCTCAGTCGGACGCTGCCCCTTGCAATCTCAATTGGGGCGGGGAGAGACATTGATAGTTCGAGCGCAAATCCCTCGGAAAGCAGAAGAGATCCCCATTCGACGTCGGAAAGGGAAAGGAACCTCCACGACTGGAAGAGTGGTCTTCCTGCTGCTTTCCCCGTTCCTTGCCATCTGCTGGTTCGTGCTAGCGTCTTGGGGGAAACAACCTAACACCGGCGGCGCTAAGGTCGAAGGAACAGTGTTTGTTCAAGATGCTGCAGGGAACCAGTCCTTTGTGGCTGGCGCCTCGGTGAAATTCAGCGGACCCGCCACATTCGAAACTGAATCCGACGAAAACGGCAGGTACGTGATTGCGGCTGTGCCCCGTGGGACCTACTCCGTCGAAGCGATCTTTCCGGCTTTGAAGGCCGTACGGGAAGTACATGTCGAAGGGAGTGAAGTCCACGTCTCTCTCGAATTAAAACCCTCTGAAGTCACCGCGTCTGTGGAGGTAAAAGCTGATCAGGCTGATACCAAGGACCCTGCTCGCGCGGAAACAATTTCCGAGCAGACACTGCGCGACGCTCCAAACGTGAACGAACGGTTTGAAAGCTCACTGCCGCTCGTTCCTGGCGTTGTTCGCGGTCCTGATGGACACGTGAATCTGAAAGGCACGCGCAGTACCCAGAGCGGTGTGCTGGTGAACAGCGCAAATGTTACCGACCCAGTGACTGGCGGTGCAGCGCTCAATCTTCCGATTGATGTAGTGGCGTCGGTGCAAGTCATTTCGAATCCCTATGATCCCCAATACGGCAAGTTCACCGGAGCGGTTTCCACCGTCTCCACCAAGACCAGCGATTACGAGAAGTTTCACTTCTCCATCCAAAATTTCCTACCACGACTGCGAGATCGCGATGGCAGCATTATGGGCATTGGCGCCGCGACCCCACGAACCACTCTCACCGGCCTAGTGTGGAAAGATCACATCGCCGTCACGCAGTCCTTCGAATATCGTTATGTTCGCACGCCAGTAAATAGCCTTGCACCTTCCAGACGTGATACGAAACTCGAAAGCTTCGATTCCTATACGCAAATCGACTTTATTCTCAGCCCGAAGCAGACAGCTGCGGTCTCGGTTGCAGTGTATCCGCAAAAGCTGGACTACCTCGGGCTTAGCACCTTTACACCTCAGCCGTCGACGCCGGATTTTCATCAGCGCGGGGAGCAAATCAACGCACAGCATCATTACGTGATCGGCCAGGCAGGCCTGCTGAATTCGCAGTTCAGCTACAAGCGCTTTGACGCGGACGTCACTGCGCAGAGCAACGATCCGTATCGCTTGCTGCTGGAGACCACCGAGGGCGGTTTCTTCAATCGGCAGGCGCGTCGAACTTCCCGTACCAGCTGGCAGGAAAATTATCAGTTTGCGCCCTGGCAGTTCGCGGGTTCCCACCAATTCACTGTGGGCCTGAGCTACGAGCACTCTGCATACCAAGGCCGCCAGACGTTCTTTCCAGTGGAGATTGATGGGGCGTCGAACCAACCTGTGGAACGCATTTCCTTCACTTCCCCGACCTCATTCCGCATTAGTCAAAACGAGACGGCCTGGTTCGCCGGCGATCAGTGGAGGATCAACCCACGTTTGACCTTGAGCTTGGGATTGCGCTTCGACAACGACACGATCACGAGCTCCACCCATGCCGCTCCTCGCGCCGGATTTCTCCTGTCACTGACCGGGGATGGAAAAACGCTGCTGAAGGGCGGCGTGGGCCGGTTTTATGACCGCGTCCCGCTCATGGCTCCCACGTTCACCGATCTGCCGGATCGTACTGTCTCTGTGCTCGACCAAAGCGGCGCGACGCTTAGGTCTGTGTCCTATCAGAACAGAATAACCGGCGAGCTGCGGAGCCCGCGCAGCACGTCTTGGAATCTGGAACTCGATCGCCAGATTCTTGGAGGCTTGTTGCTACGAATCGCTTACGAACAACGCAACACCACCGACGACTTTGTCGTTTCGCCGGTCTCCTCTGGGACGACAGGAGCCCTTGAACTCTCAAACGGTGGCAGCGATTCCTACCGAGAGTTCCAAGTGACGGCCCGCTACCAGCTAGCTCACCATTTGCTGAACGCTTCGTACGTCCATTCCCGCGCTTTTGGCGACCTTAACGATCTCAATCAGTTCTTCGGGAATCTCGCGCAACCGATTATCCACCCGGATGCTCATGGTCGCCTGCCGTTTGACGCACCCAACCGTTTCCTATTCTGGGGCACATTCTCCGGCCCGTTGCACCTAACACTCGTTCCCGTTTACGACCTGCACACCGGATTTCCCTACTCCGTCGAGAACGAACTCCGCGAATACGTTGGACCGCGAAACGCACGCCGCTTCCCACGTTTCTCCTCGTTTGACCTGCAGGTTACGCGACCGATAACACTGCACTTAGGGGAGAAGCGCATACACGCGCGCGCGGGAGCCGGGGTCTTCAATCTTTTCAACCACTTCAATCCACGAGACGTACAGAACAACCTAACCAGCGCCAGGTTCGGAGGGTTCTTCAATTCATCCTGGCGTGAATACCGCGGAAAATTTGTTTTGGAGTTTTAACGATGAGAAATCGCCTCTTGCTTGCTGCTTTGTTCCTGCTTCCGGCGTCTGCCGTTGCGGCGGACGAATCCCCGTCTCTCCCGACTGCTGAGGAAATCGTCGCACGGATGGGTTCTCGGGACCTGCAGCGCCAGGTCTCCATTGAGGGATACGCCGGAATGCGGCGGTACGTCCTCGATAATCATCATCTCCACAAACGCGCGGAGATGCTGGTGCAAGTGCAAGGCGACCCGGACGGCACGAAACATTTCGAGGTCGTGTCGGAAGCAGGCTGGAAAGCAGCACACAAGCACGTTTTGCGAAAGATGCTGGAATCGGAATCGGAGACGTCGCATCCCGAAGCTCGCGCCAAAACTAGAATCAATCCCGAGAACTACGACTTCAAAATGGCAGGAACGGAAGTAATTGACGGCCGTACAGCTTATGTTTTAGAAGTCAGCCCCAAACGCAAAGAGAAATACCTGCTTCGCGGCCGCATCTGGGTAGACGCGGAGGATTACGCGTTGGCCCGCGCAGAGGGCCAGCCTGCAAAGAACCCGTCGTTCTGGACGAAAAGCACGCATTTCGTGCAGATCTACCAGAAAAGCGGTCTACTCTGGTTTCCCCGCTCGACGCAAAGCGTCACTGAAGCCCATATTTTTGGCACAACGAACGTGAACATCGAGTATTTCGATTACGCGCCCAAGACAGCGCACGTCCCCGACAACTCCGTAATGTCCGCAAAGGAGATGCTGAAGCCATGAATCACACAGAGAGCTTCCTTTGGCCGCGGCAGAGCTTCTTTGCGAAAAACACCGATTCACTAAGGTGGGCCAGCCGTGACGACCGTTAAGGAATGCCTGATTCTCGCTGCGGGCAACGGGAGCCGAATTGCCTCGGTGTCCGGCGGCGTTCCCAAACCTCTCGTGCGTCTGCGCGGCATACCACTTCTCGAGCACGTAATGACTTCGTGTCAGGAAGCCGGAATTACGAGATTTGTGATTGTTGTCGGGTACCGTGCCGACTTGATTCGCCGCTGGTTTGCCGAGCGGCCGCTTGACGGCATTTCTGTCACCTTGATAGAGAATCCGGAATACGCCAAAGCCAACGGGGTCTCAGCCCTGGCGGCCAAAGATGAACTTCACAATCCATTCTTACTTCTCATGTCAGACCACATTTTCGAGCCGAAAACTGTCAAGGGCCTAGCGCACCAACTACTGGCAGATGACGAGGTAATTCTTGCAGTCGACCACAATGTGGATCGTGTTTTTGACCTCGACGACGCAACGAAGGTCGCATGCGAAGCGGATCATATCGTCGATATCGGCAAAGACCTTGCCCGTTATAACGCCCTCGACACAGGGATGTTTTTGTGCAGCCCGGCACTCTTCCACAGGCTCGAATCAGCAAAAAGAGACGGGAGCTGTTCGTTGTCGGATGGTATGCGGCAACTAGCCCGTGAGCAGAAACTGAGAGCCTTTGATATCGGCGACGCACACTGGCAGGACGTCGACAGCCCCGAAGCATTGGTTCACGCCGAAAGCATCTTTGGCGTGGACTTCCCTGAAAACCCGTTCGCGGAGAGTTTGGTCGATGCTTAGAATCCCATCAAAAGCACAACTTCCGCTTCGTCTCATCGCGGTCGTCATGAGCGCAGGTTTCTTTTTTTACCTTATTTGGCGAACGGGTCCCACCAAGCTTTGGACAAGCCTCTCCGAACTCGGTTGGGGGATCATTTTAGTGATTGCCCTGGCCGGGGTCTCACATCTTGCGAGGACCTGGGGCTGGCGGCTTACACTCGGTGACAACCAGCATAAGATCTCCTTTTCGCATTTGGTGGGGCTTAGACTGGGAGCGGAAGCCGCCGGACAACTTGGGATCCTGGGGCAGACGCTTGGAGATTCTGTCCGAGTGTCGCGCATAAGTGCAGAAATACCTGTTGCGAGTGGTCTCGCCTCGGTGACTCTCGACCGCGGCCTTTATGTCGTAACGGGGATTGTGACCACTATCGCGGGGATTTTGGCCGCTCTACCTCTCGTGGCGCTTTCCCATGCTCTGCGCCTGTACGCGAGTCTGTTTGCTTTGACATTGATCGCCTCTCTGATGGTGACGTTGCTCGCGGTGCGAAAGCGTTGGCCGGTGCTTTCGTGGAGCGCTCGCATCATAAGCCGTGTTTCCTCCCTCAGGAATTGGATGGAAAAGAGATACTTGCTAGTCCAGTCCGTTGAGCGTGCGCTATTCGATTTCCATCACAAGACCCCCGGAGCATTTTGGGCGAGTTTTTCTCTCAATCTGGCCGCTCAGTGCCTCGCTGTATCGGAGGTGTGTCTAATCCTCTGGCTGATGGGCGTGAAGATGGGTTTCTTCAGCGCCCTGGTCATCGAAGCATTGACCAAGCTTGTGAACGTCTTGGGCAATTTCAATCCAGGCAACATTGGGACTTACGAAGGTGGAACCATGCTGATTGGCAAGATGTTTGGGCTGAGCAGCGCGACCGGATTGGCTTTGGGGCTGTCACGGCGATTGCGGTCCTTTTTCTGGGCCGCTGTTGGCGGCATTTGTTTCCTCTTGCTGACGCGGTCAAGCAAGCAAGGCGGATCCAAAATCTTTGCGAGCACGACCGGAACGGTCGCGACATCTCCCAGAGCGCGAACGAATTCTTCAAACAACGGTTCACCGGAAAACGAAATCGTGTTCGCCATTTTCCTCGCCGAAGGAGAGGCCAGGGGCAGCCAATTCTGCCCTTCACTCTCTCGAGTCGGCACGCTACCGATCATTCTCCGAACGATATTTGCAGCGCAAAAGGCCGGGGCAACACGCATCCTAGTGGTGGCCGACCCCACCTTCAGAAAAAAAGTGCAGCGTGCGTTATTCTTTACCGGGCGACTTCCCGAATCTGTCGAGTGGATAGAGGCACCCGCTGGCGCCTCCCATTCCCAACGATTACGGCTCATTGTCAATACGGCGCCCAGCGAACGATTCGTCTTGATCGATGGAAACAGAACCTATCGTCCGTCATTACTCCGGAACGCTGCTGAGTGGAGCAATGAGAGGTCGGCATTGGTGCTGGTGAGTGATGACGAACTCGCCGGAATTTTCGCCCTCCCCGTTGAGATGATTCACGATTTCGCGGAGCGTTGTCCAACGCAAGGTGGAACGCTCAAGGAACTGTACGCGTCACTCACCGAAATGCACTCGGTCGTTTCCATGCAAGTCGCGGAAGACCAATGGCAGCGCGTCACTACTCCAGAGGACTGCGAAGCTGCCGAACGAAAACTGGACCGCTGGCTGGTCAAACCTACCGACGGCTTTTACGCGCGGTTGAATCGCCGGATCTCCATTCCGATCAGCCGGCAGCTCATCAAGCTTCCGATCACAGCAAACATGGTCAGTATTTTCACGCTCGGCGTCGGCATTGCTTCTGCCGCATTCTTCGCATACGGCGGTTACTGGAGCACTTTGCTCGGCGCGTTTTTATGCCTCTTCGCCAGTATTATGGACGGGTGCGATGGAGAGGTCGCTCGTTTGAAACTACTGGAATCCGATTTCGGCTGCTGGCTGGAGACAATCTGCGACTACGCGTTCTACCTGTTTCTTCTTGTGGGCATGACCATAGGACGGTGGCGAAGCTCGGGAACAAGAACGTACCTGGCATATGGCGGCCTGCTCCTTGTTGGAGCCTTAGCTAGCTTCCTCGCCACCGGATGGCAGCGGCGCCGCCTTGCTGCTGGGCGTCCAGAGCAGCTACTGAAAATCTGGCAGGGCCACGCAGAGAGCCGGCCGTCGAATCCTTTCTTGTATTTCGGCCGACATACGGAGTTCATCGTCCGGCGCTGTTTTTTCCCTTATGCCCTGCTCGTCTTTGCGCTCTTTAATCTCATGAGCGTGGCGTTCGTTTTGAGCGTGATTGGAGCAAATCTGGTGTGGCCTATCGCGCTGTATTCCTCTCTCGCTTTTGCCAGGCGCAAGCACCAGGTGGTGAACAATCGCGCAGATTTCTCTCAGACTGCAGAACCATCGCGTGAATTCGCCGCAAGTTTGCTTTGATCCTCTCGTGATCGGGCCATCTGTTTCGCGGTTGGAGACCATCCAGGTGTGTACACCGGAAAGGTGTAGCAGGCGGTAATTTCGATGCAGGAGATCGAAACAGGCAATTTTTCACCTCCTCGGTTGGTCCTCATTCCACCGGATTCCATACGCGTTGTGAATTGGAATATCAATCGGGGGATGCGACTGCAGAAGGTCATCGAGTTCCTGGCTAGCGCGAAGGCCGACGTTTTTCTCTTGCAGGAATCCGATCTGAATGCCCGCCGGACGCATCACCTCAATGTTGCGAAGGAAATCGCGCAGAAGCTGCAGATGAACTACGTGTTCGGGCGTGAGTTCCAGGAGTTAACGCAGGGTTCGCGCACATCACCCGCCTATCACGGCCAAGCGACGCTCTCGCGCTGGCCGTTATCGAATTCTCGGATCTTGCGATTTCAGAAGCAATCGAATTTCTGGCGTCCTCACTGGTTTCTGCCCGAGGTCAAACCGTTTCAGGAACGAATCGGAGGACGCCTGGCGCTGGTATGCGAAACGGCCATCGCGGGGAAAAGGCTTGTCACTTATAACCTGCACCTGGAGAGTAAGGGCGATGATGTGTTGCGCTGCTCCCAGATCGAGGAGACCCTGGAGGATGCCCGGAGATACGACATAAGCACGCCAATCGTGCTCGCTGGCGACCTCAATCTCGATGTCTCCCGCGAACCTGCTTCCAGCGCGATCAGTCAGACGCAGTTCCTGGACGCATTTGCGAATCAGCACGTGCCAACAACGCCCGGCTCTTTCCTGGAGCCCGGACGAACCATCGATTGGATCTTTACGCGGGGACCCATTCGCGCCAGCCAACCCCAAGTCGGCCGCTCAGTGTCCGCTTCCGACCATTACCCTCTCTCGGTCACGCTGGATTTCGCATAGCTCTCGGAACTCGTTCGAGACACCTGGCAAGTACTAAGATTCGCGATCGCTCCGAAGGTGACCGGGTCGAGGCTGGCCCCGCCTACTAGCAAGCCGTCAATACCGGCCTGCGCCATAAGACTCTTCGCATTGTCTGGCTGCACGCTGCCGCCGTATAGGATGCGCACGTTGTTCGCAGCCTCCTCTCCGAAACTGCCTTTCGCTTGACCGCGAATGAGGCGGTGCGCGGCGGCAGCGGTCTCTGGCGTGGCGGTCTCGCCAGTGCCGATCGCCCAGACCGGTTCGTATGCGATTACGATTCTTGCGAACTGCTCGTCCGACAGCGCGGCAATGGCGTACCGAAACTGCTCCATAAGCACTTTTCCTGCGTTCTTCTTTTCGCGCTCTCCAAGGCAGACGATCGGGGTGAGCCCCGCGTCGATGGCCGCTACGGTTTTCTCCAACACACTCTCGTTAGTTTCGCCAAAATACTTGCGTCGCTCGCTGTGTCCCACGATCACGTGCGAACAGCCCAAGGCCCTGATCATCGCGCCGGAGATCTCACCGGTGTAGGCTCCTTCTTTCGCCCAGTGCAAGTTCTGAGCACCGACCCGGATCCCCGTTCCGCGTGTCGCGTTTACCGCCGTTTCGAGACCTAGAAACGTCGGACAGATCACGACGTCGCAGTGTGCAGGCGAACCGATTAATTGGCGGAATGCTTCGAAGAACGACGCGGTCGCGGCCGCGTCTTTATGCATCTTCCAATTTCCAACAAACAGCGGACGGAGGATGTCCATCATACACTCACAACGGGGCAGACGGAGTCTCGGACGAGTGCATAAGCGAGATCCCGCATGCGCCCGAGCGCACCCGAACGCGGACTCCTTCCAACCACGAGAACATCCGCGTGTGACTCAGCAGCCGCATGCAGTAACGTCTCTTTGACCGGTCCCGCCACGATCTTCGCCTTGCCGTCGAAGCTTGCCACGGACGCAAGATAGCAAAGTCGCTGCCGCGCAGCCGCTTGTTCCCCAGACGTCAAGTCCGCTGCCGCCGAGACACCCACTGCGGGAATCACGTGCACCAGGGATAGCGTTGCGTCAACTTGCGCGGCGGCGCTCTTCGCGGAGCGGAGAACTCTTAGTGAATCCGAAGACAAATCGACTGCACACAACCACGTGCGGTGCTCAAGCGACCGCGGAGCCACGGTCTCGGCATGCTGCGTCGTGAGGACCGGGCACTCCGCGTCATCCAGAACCTTCGCAGCAGTGGAGCCGAGCAGCATCCGTCGAAACCTGCCGGCGTGCGTAGGCATCACGATCAAATCGAATTCGTTTTTCTTTGCCGTCTCCGCAATCACACTTCCAGCGTCGCCTGCCAAAAGAATTCTTTCAGACGTTGCCCGGGGAAATTCCGCGACAAGAAACTGTTCCAGCTTCTCTCTGGCAACGTTCCAATGCTCCTCGGCTATTTCATTGCCAGGTCTCGCATACAGCTCGAATCCACTGTGACTGGCAAGATCGCACACATGAACCAGACTGACCGTCGCGCCGCAGAGCGCCGCGGCTCGCTGAACATACGCAGCCATGGCCGTACACGAAGGCGAAAAATCCACCGGAAAAAGGATTTTGCGAATCATTTCGCTGCGTCAGCCATTTCTTCGCTCGTCACAATTGCCGCTGTAGGGAGTCGAGTTCCTTGCGACAAGCATCGCTGAACTGACGCAATGGATCGTCGCCGCTGACCGCGCGGGACTCGATCTGCTCCGGCGTCAGATTTGGTTTCGGATAGGTGGCCACAATGATCCGTATGACCGCTTCGCCTGTTTCCAGAACTGGCGTAGACGAACTCAGGCGGATGCGGCTCAGCAAGGCATAGAGTGGGATCAATTTCTGAGCGTCGCTGTTGTTCTGCACCATGGCATCGACGAGCACTCGCGCACTTTCCGCGATGAAATCCGAATAAAGCGACTCGCGGCGTACGATCGTCTTCGCTAGCAGGTCGCGGATATCCTGGTGCCGTTGTGTGATCCAAGTGCCGACGACCGAACCAAGCGCGCCCACGATCGATCCGAATATTGCCGCGGAGGCGGCGATCATTCCCGAGTTCATCGCCGACTCTCAGAACCCAGCCCGCGAACCCGCTTCAGCTTCGCTTTCCTCACGTCGCCGAGGATGCTGCGTCAAGGTGCGCCTCCACCGAAATCGCGGCGCGAAAGAGTTTTGAAACGGGACACCCGATTTCCGCGGCTTTGACCGCGGCGTCGAACGCTTGCAGCGTCGCACCCGGCACTTGAGCCGACAGATCAAGATGACTTTTCGTGACGGCATGATGCTCGCCCACCCTTTCGAGTGTGATCGTCGCCGTCACATCGAGCCTTCGCGCAGTCAAGTTCGCCATCCCCAGCTGCGCGGAGAGTGCCATAGCGAAACATCCTGCGTGCGCGGCAGCCAGCAGTTCTTCGGGGTTGGTACCGATGCCATTTTAAAATCGCGTACTGAACGAATACTGCGCGTCCTCCAAGACAGTGCTCTCTGTCGATAGCGATCCCTTGCCGGTTTTCACATCGCCTCGCGAAACCGCGCTCGCCTTGCGTTTCATACCCTCGCCCCTTTCGATCCAGCGATGTCTCAGTGGCATTTGAATTGCCAGTAGTGAACCTCGGTCAGGCTCCTGTAACTGACTGACAAAATGGAGACATAGACCGTGGGAACGGTGCTTTGGCGTAGGGGCCAAATGTCTACCGGGGCGCAGCCTAGACAAACGCGTCAAGATTTTGACGATTTGCAGGCGCTTCCAATCGACGGTACGTGCCGATCAGCGTCCTTTCTCGTAAGAGTCCGGAAGACCGCCTCCCGGATTCCTGATGTCTGGCCGCCTCTGGCGCTTGCCCAACTACCATTCCCTCAGTCATTTCGAACAGAATTTACACGTTTCCGAAATACTCCTCATTTCCTGCTCCCTATCCTGAACTAGTAAGCCGGAATGTGGTTTCCCGGTTTTCTGTGAGTTAGCAGTTGCCGGAAGGAATGCGGGATTTACCTCGCCCCGGCCATAGGGAGCAAGGAATTGAAGCCAATTAGAGTGGTCATTGTGGGTGGAGGATTTGCCGCTGTACAATTCGCGAAAACTCTTCGCAGCAAGCTGCGCGCTTCAGTGTGCGAGATCCTCCTGTTCAGCCGCGAGAACCACATGGTGTTTCATCCTCTTCTAGCAGATGTCGCGGGCGCCTCCATCAATGCGGACGCGGCCGCAACACCTTTGCGCCAGATGCTCCCTGGTGTTGGTTGCCGTACCGAACGCGTTCAGAGGATCGATCTTCCGTCCTCAGAGATTGAATTTGACGATGGGACCGGAGTGCTCAAACGCTTGCATTACGACCACGTCGTGATCGCCTGCGGCGCGGAAAGCAATCTGGGTATCATCCCTGGCATGACTGAGCATGCTTTTGCCTTCAAGGTCATGCGCGACGCTATAGATCTTCGCCAGCACATCGTACGCCAACTGGAACAAGCTGAAGCTGCGACCGACCCCGATCGCTGGCGCTGGCATCTCAGCTTCATTGTCGTGGGAGCAGGCTTCAGCGGCGTTGAGGTTGCAGGAGAAATCAATGAGTTGGTTCGCAGTAGCACGCGTTTTTACCGCAACTTCAAAAAGGAAGACGTTGTTGTCACCTTGGTCCATTCCCAGGACCATATCTTGCCCGAAGTGGCCCCGACGCTGGGCGAGTTCGCCAGAAAGAAGATGGAGGAAGCCGGCATCAGCATCCTGCTGAATACGCGTGCCGTCGCCGCAACCCACGAGGGCATCGAACTGAACAATGGAAAGATGGTGACGGGAGCCACCTTGGTCTGCACAATCGGAACCTCGATCTCTCCCCTCGTCCTACACCTCGACGTTCCCAAAGAGCGGGGACGGATTCGCACCGCTCCGGAAATGCGAATCGAAGGCCAGACCAACGCTTGGGCAATAGGCGATTGCGCACTCGTCGTCAACTCCTTCGACGGCAAGCCGTCCGCCCCAACGGGCCAGTTCGCGGAACGCCAGGGTCGCCAGGCGGCGCTCAACCTCGTTCGAGTCCTGAAAGGCGAGCCCACCAAACCGTTCCGCTTCAAAGCCCTCGGGCAGCTTTGCTCTATTGGCGGTTACCAAGCCGTGGCGGAAATGTTTGGCATGCGCGTCTCGGGTTTCCTCGCCTGGTTCCTGTGGCGCGGGGTATATCTCTTCAAGCTGCCGACGTGGTCTCGCAGAATCAAGGTGGCCCTGGACTGGGCATGGGACTTGCTCTTTCCGCGCGATCTCAGTTTCCTTAATACCGATTCGGCGCAACAGGTCTTCCACGCCTACTATCGTCCAGGCGATTTCATCCAGCGGCAAGGCGAGCCGGCCCGGTTCTTTAGTGTTATCGAAGAAGGTGAAGTAGAGATCCTGAAAGCGGCAGAGCCAAACACCGAGCCAAAGATGGTCGCCGTCCTGGGCAAGGGTGATTTTTTTGGCGAGGCCGCTTTGTTGGGAAACCGCCCGCACGAAACAACCATTCGTGCCCGCAGCGCTGTTCGCCTTCGCCAAGCCGGCAGCGCCCTATTCTCGCAAATCGCCGGAACCTTTGCACCTCTTCGTGAAGTGCTGTCGCAGGCTGTCATTCGCCGCTCGGGCGACTTTTGGCACCGCCTCCCCTTGACAAAGTTGCTTCTGGACCGTGAGCCACTCGCCTCTCTCCTCGACCCGCTTCCGGCAGAACTGCTCCGTAAAGACGCTAGCCTGGCCGATGCCATTCGGGCCTTGAAGGAAAGCCCTAGCGGCGAACTCCTGATCCTCGACGAAGCGCAGCGTCTTTGGGGAACTCTCGACCGCAACGACCTCGATCAAGTTGTCGCTCGCATCGCCGTCCTTCCGACGGATCAGCACCGAGATACCACCCGTTCCAAGCTAAGTGAATTTCTCGTGGTGAATCCAGTTTATGTAGCTCTCGACGATTCGACGCTGGTGGCGGTCGCCACCATGCTTGATCATGACATCTCGTGGTTGCCGGTTGTCCAGAGCAAGGACAATCCCCTGCCCGTCGGTTATCTAAGAAGAGAAAAAATCCTCGACCGAATGATCGAAAGACTCGAGCAGCCGCAAACGGATCATGCCCGGGTTGCGAGCTGAAGATACCCATGATCGAACTTGCTCCCTCCATCTTGTCAGCTGACTTCGCTCGCCTCGGCGTGCAGGCCCAGGCCGCTGTCGAAGGGGGAGCCACCGTTCTCCACGTGGACGTTATGGATGGTCATTTCGTCCCTAACATCACGATCGGGCCCACCGTCGTCGCCTCGCTTCGCAAAGTTTCGAAAGTTCCGCTCGATTGTCATCTCATGATTGAACGGCCGGACGAATTCATCCCCGCTTTCGCGGAAGCCGGCGCTGCCTGGATCTCTGTCCACCAGGAAGCCTGCGTCCATCTCGATCGCACCCTTCATCTGATCGCAGCGCACGGATGTAAGCCCGGAGTGGTCATAAACCCTGCCACACCGGTCCGCGCCCTCGATGAGGTTCTTCCCCTGGTTCATCATGTCCTAGTCATGAGCGTGAACCCCGGCTTCGGTGGTCAAACCTTTATCCACTCTTCTCTCAAGAAAATTGAATTGCTCGCGAATATCCGGGAGTCTCGCCGCCTCGGCTTCCGCATTGAAGTCGACGGCGGCATACATCGCGATACCGTCGCGGACGTCGTGCGGGCAGGTGCCGAAATCTTGGTCTCAGGTAGCGCCATATTCGAGCAGGGCAACCCAAGTGAAAATGCCAGACAACTCCTAAAGTCCGCCCTCGATGCCGCAAAGCATGCCGTTCAGGGTCTCTCGTCTGCAGTGGCAGGGGAGGCCGCGGGCGATCGTGGGAACTCGTTAAGTCTGCCTTGATCGCCGTTTGTCTCCCGCGGTGAATCGCGTACCTTCTCCGCCAAACGCGTGTCCTCCCTCCGATGCGTCGGCCTTTTACCGACGCTTTTGCTTTCTTCGGAGGCCCCAACTCAGCCTAAGTTCTTGACGCCCACAGCTCGCAAAGCGGCGTCTCCGGTCACACAACAGTTCTTTGTGCAGTATCCATTATCTTGAGTTGATGGCCCTCTAGGCCTTTCGGGCGCGCTCTAAGCTCTTGTGTACCGCTCGCTGTTAGGCTTCGACCCAATCAACGCATAATACAAAATATACAGGTAGCAAATCACGGGAAGAATGAAGGCGTGGTGCAGTCCCACACGGTCGGCAATGACCCCCTGTATGACGGGAAGGATTGCGCCACCCACAATGGCCATGTTTAGGACGCCGGATGCGTTGCCCGTCAGAGGCCCCAGTTCCGCCACACCCAGGCTAAAGATGGTTGGGAACATGATCGAGTTGAACAAACCAACGGCGAGAATGGTCCACATCGCGGTATGCCCGCCTAAAATCATGGAAGCAGTGATCAGCGCCGTTGCAAAGATTGCGCACAAAGCGAGCATATACTCAGCCTTGATCCGCCGCAGAAGGGGTGCGCCAAGAAAGCGTCCGATCATCGAGCCGGCCCAGTAGAACGAAACAAACCCTGCTGCGGTCTTGGCGGAGAAGCCTGCGATCTCCGGCAGGCCGAAATAATTCACTAGAAAACTTCCGATTGAAACCTCTGCGCCCACATACGCAAAAATTCCGATGGCGCCCAAGATGAGATTGCGATGCTCCCAGATCGAATCTGTGACCTTCTCTCCGGGGCGGTCCGCCGCAGTCTCAATCTTGGGCAGCTTGAAGGTGCCGATCAGAATTGCCAGCAGCACCAGGGCGACGCTGATCACCGTGTATGGCATCTTGACCGAGGCTGCTTCTTGCACGCGGTACGCATGCAGCGCTTGTGGCGCGAGCTGCCTCAACTGCTCGACCGCTAATGGCGCGGCGCTCAGGATCAGCAGACCTCCTATTTTCGGGGCGATCGTCGTGCCCAGCGAGTTGAAGGCTTGCGTCAGATCCAGGCGGCTCGATGCCGTTTCAGGTTTCCCCAACAAGTCCACGTATGGATTGGCAGACACCTGAAGACCGGTAATTCCCGCTGCGAGAACAAGCAGCGCGGTCAGAAACAGCGGATACGAAACCACAGCTGCCGCCGGCACGAACAATAGGGCTCCGACAGCCATGGTCAACAGGCCGGCCACCATGGTCCTCTGGTAGCCAATCCTATTCACGATCTTCGACCATGGCACGGAAAACAAAAAGTATGCCGAAAAGAACGCAAACTGCACCAGCATGACTTGCGCGAAATTCAGATCGAAAATTGCTTTCAGATGCGGCACCAGAATATCGTTCAGGCAGGTCAGAAACCCCCACATAAAGAACAGTGTCGTGACGATGGCCAGCGGCCGTGAGTAATTTTGTGTCGCCGCAGCGACCGAAATGCTTTGCGCCGCGCTAGAATTGGTAGGCACTTCTCGTGTTGCCATCTTTCTTCACCTCGGATGCCAAGATGTCGTTCGTTGCTGTGCTTCGCGCATTCCCAGACAGCTGATTCACTGGCAGCCGCTGACTACCACCACGTTTCCGCTTGCACCCCGTACGTGAGCCCGCTGGTTCTGTCCTCGAATGGAACTCCGCCCACAAAACCGCGGAACCCGTTCGACCAATTCGCATAGGTCAAAAACACACGCAGCACCGGCCGGCTGAAGAACTGGCGGCCTGCTCCGATCTGCGGTGCGATTGTGAACTTTCGCAGCCAGCCGTTGAATTGGGTATTGCCGTTTTGCGTCGTAATAAAGCCTTCCGTGTGGTCGAACCCTCCCTCAAATGCCAGGGAGAGGTACTTAGTGAAGAACACTTCGGGTCTCAGTCCGAACGAGGCCCAGTCATTAAACCTATGCCCAGGTTGGCCGTCCCGCTTCCGTTGGAAGATGAAAATCGGCATGACCGCGAATCGGTCGTTGGGTTGAATCAGTAAATGGTCCGCAATCAACAGTCTCTCGGAACTCTTCAGGAACGGAGTCGGATCCTCGATCGAAGTGCTGAAATTGCTTGCTGCACCCTTACCGTACTGGACGCTGATCGTGTGGTATCCCCCGTGCCATTCCAGGCGTTGGTGGCGAATCCCGAACGCGTAGCCATTGGCGGTGGGAATTACTGCGCCGGTTTGTGTTGTGCCCCCCTTGGCTGTCGCGAAATCAAACCATGCGCCCCAGAGCCCGAAGGGCCCTTTGAGATCGTAGATACGGACGTCGATATTGCTCTTCGCGTAGTTCCCATTTTGGGTGACAATGTCGGGCCTCGCGCCAGAGAGATACGCCACCGAAATCTTGCCGATGCGAAGATTCCAATCTTCGACGCCGGCGCCATAGCCGCTCATATCCAGAGGGTAGAAGTCGTTAATCTCGATATGCTGGCGGCGATAATATCGTTGACCGGCCCAGAATTTCGCATCTGGTTGGCTCTCCAGGATGTGCCCGGCCCGCACAAAGGCCTCCCGCAAACGGAACTGGTCATTGCCAGTGTTGCCCGGAAAGTTTGCATAGCTCGCGGAGTTCGTAGTGTTCGCCTCGATCATTACTTCCGTTTTCAGCCACGCTTTATCACTGTTGTGTTCCGGGTTCAGCCAGTTGTTTACGAAAATAAATTCTCCATATGTTTCCGCTTCGTTGCCCAGGCGATACTTTGCGTCCGCTCCAGGTGCCTGAAAGGCGACTTGCGAGCCGCCTTTGCTATTCAAGCCATACCCCGAACGGAAATAGCCGTGGAACTCAAACGCTCCCGCCTGCTCTTGCAGCTTCTCAATTTTCGTTTCTGCCTCATTCAGCAGGTCATACGTCGGTTCCGAAGCGAGTTGCCCCTGATACTTCGCCCCGACCTGATCGGACTCTCCCCGGACGGCTTTCTCCGCTGCTTGCTGGGCAGCCAGCTGTACCGCCGAGACGGTTCTTTCTCTTGCTTTTTCGCTGGCCTCTTTCTGCTGTTGGATTTGCTGCTCCAGGGCAGCAATGCGCTGCTCCAGGTCATGAGTGGTCGCGTCGTACTGCTGCTTGAGTTGCTCCAGCTGCTTCTGCAAATCATCAGGCTTGGGGGTCGGAGGTTGCTGCGCCAGAGATGGCAGGGCGCTCCCAGCAATCAGCGCGACAATCAGCGTGACAATCAGCGTCACAAGTGGACGGCCTCCCCGCGGGATGGCCATGCTAATCGATCCACTAAAGCTGACCCAACCGTTGGCGGCGTTTAACGGCGGCGTGCTGATTCAGCCCGATCTTACGACGGTTGTTGACCAGAGGTTTCTACCAGCGGCAGTGCCGGAAAAAGTCATTGAGGCCATCGAGAGCCATGGTCTCGATGTGTGGGTATACACGGACACCGGATGGTTTGTACGCGACCCAAACGCAGCTCACGTTGCACGCGAGCAGTGGACCGTGAAGTTCCCTCCAACGGAGGTCAAGACGTTTGCGGGACTGCTTAGCCGCGTAGCGAAGATTGTCGGCGTCAGCGACGACTACGATCGCGTTGCGAAATGTGAGAAGGATGTTCAGCAGGCCGGCGGGACGCA
>JABDEK010000083.1 GCA_013287135.1 Acidobacteriota bacterium
GGTTATATACTCCCAATCATCCATGCCCTACCGACCATCAAGAAGACAAGACGCTAAGCTCGGGATTGCCCTTATCCTTAGTCTGGTTTGTGGTGTGGCATCGTTTTCGACCTCTTTTGCAATTGCATACTACTTTCTCCTACTGACTGGACTTGTCAAAATTCGTATTCCCTGGCCCGCTCCAACGAAATTGGAGGGAATTGGTTGGCTCTACGGGTGTTTTGGCCTGTCGATTCTGCTGGGAGTTCTTATCGCATTTGTGGTATTTCGCGTGATTATCCGGTCTGGAGACTCACGAATGCCCGAAGCGCGAAGCGGATTACGCTCGAAAAACGAACGCGATACTGTCAGCTAAGAAGCCCTTCAGGGCCGGTAATCCGACTTATCAGGAGTTACGTAATTGAATTGTCCGAGCGTCTTCAAATTTGCTTAATAACAGCACAGAAAGGAGCTAAGATTCACCGCGAGAGAACCTACCATGCCTTGGTACCGCTCGCCGGTCAAACTCTTTGGATACACCGGCCTTCTACTATTTCTTGTGAGAGTGGTTTTTCCCCCTGCCGACTTCGCGGGTGCCCTGCAGGCCCGCACCCACTTATATTTTTTGGACTTCCGACTGGATTTGACTGGATTCGGGCTTTTCGAGTTCGCAGCCTCTGTCTTTCTTCTTTCTGCCCTTGGTTACTATCTAGTGGAACGGCTTACTGGGCGTCCACCGAACAACAGTCTGGTTCAGCTCCATTTCTGGCCTAGTTTATTGTTTGCCTTATTTTCAGTCTTCATAGCGCATTGGGTGAACCGCATTCCCTCTAGCACAGTCCAAAACCCGGCGATTCAAGCATCCCTAAACAATTGGCTGGATGCGTATATGTGGGCGTCCGTAGTCTTTCTCGTATTCCAGTTAGCGTTTGCTGTTGGTGCTGCCCATAGTGTCTTTCGAAATAGAACCGTGGTTGTTCAGCCATAATCTACGAAGCATGCGTCAACTCATTACTTGAAATGTCCTGTTATCCGACTAACCAGGCATTGAGAATCGTGCGAGCCTTCATTTCGTGAAAGTCTCGTCGTCTCTATCGATCTTGGTCTATAAGGCGGGCTTGGGTTTCCAGACCTGCTTGCCATGCTTGTCGATATACCCGAACTTTTGATCCGGACCGGACAAACCCTCCTCCACGGCGGCCAATCCATTCTTGAATGAGCGGACCCCCTCGTAAGGCACTTCAAGCACTACTTTCCCCTGCTTGTCGATGTAACGCCATTTACCGCTGTTTAATACGTCCGCTAAGTCTTCAGAAAAGTCCCCACAGTAAGAAAACGCGGGCGGGATGGCGACTACACCCGACGTGTTAACGTATCCACAGTGGCTTACGGCTGCCAATCCTTCCGAGAAAGACGAAACTGCGTGGTATTGCAGCGGAATCACTTCTTTTCCCGACTTGTCGATAAATCCCCAATGCTGGTTTAGGTCACAATCCATACAGCTGTGGCTAGTTCGGTCCGTGTCCGTAGCTACTGCAGCTAGTCCCGGTGAGAACTCTGCGACTGCGTCGAACCGAGCGCGGATGACTACAGCGCCACTAGTGTCAATGAACCCCCATTTCTCTTGTGGAAAAAGACGTAGCTTCCCATCCTTATCCACGTAAGGAATCTTGGCCGGTTCGGGCTTCACTCTCTCCGAAAAACCAACAAGTCCTTCGCTGAAATGAAGCACATAGGTGCCCTGAAGGGTTGTCGGTATGACCAGCATGCCCTCTTGGTTGATATATCCGTGTCTGCCGCTCTCAACGACCACGAATCGGTTGTCTTGCGCTGAGAGGCTAAGGCAACTCGCAAGTTCTATAAGCACGCAGAGTATGGCGAAGAACGAACCCTTCACTATTGTTCGATAACTCGACACCGGACAATCGTAGTGGCTTACCGCTTAAAAATCCATATCACAGACATTGGTAAGCCGAAAGTGGAAGCCGCTTGCCTAAGTCCAAACCGGACACGTACAAGTTAAGTGTTACTTTAAATTGTCAGTCCGAGGACTTATTGAACCTTCACCGGTTCGAGTTGCCGCACGTTGTTTCTCGCGCTCGCTTCTCAGGGCGAGTAAAACGTCGCCGACACTTTTTAATGCAGACGGGTACAAAGAGCACGTAGGCGAGTGTTTATTCGCACGAAACAATACTGCATTGCCAACAACGCTCAGCGTATTGGTCGGTTTCCCGGACTGGATTGATCGACCATTATGGTCCGTAAGAGTACCGTTCACCCGAGAACCACATATAAATCGTTGGTTGGTCCGCCGGAGAAGGGACCTGCCTTACATTTGGAATCGTCACTTCAAAGGGTGCACGGCTACCGGAGGATAGAGACGCTATGGAACTAGTTTGACCCGCTCCCACTATCGTTGCTTCGGACGAAACGTCCCCAGCTTTCCACTCCCCTGCCGGATTCAATTTGCCTGCCTTGAAATTGAGCGTCAGATTTGAAATCCACAAGTTGGTCGGATTTCCTATGAATCCCTTTAGATAAAGCCCGTTCGCATCATATCTCACCGAATCCAATTGGATGGAGTACCCACGGTGCATGAACTGTATCGTCCCTATGTCTAGTTGGACCGAATCTGCCCCCAGCGAATACGCCAGGCTGACGATTTTCCAATCAATCTGTTTCGAGAGGTCATTGAAAGTTGCCGCAGCCCTTCGACTATCGTGGATTTGCTTTGCAGCGATGCCTGCTACCGCCGCAGGGCGGTATTTCTCCTGCCTTACAAAGCTTTGGTGAATGAAAAATTTGATCAATTCTCCGGACTTTACGCCGCGAAATTAGGCTTACGCGTAATTCGATGTTCTGGAGACTATAACGATCAGGTGAGCGCGTTCATCAAAGGCAAGTATGATTTGGCTCTTCTGACGTATGAAATGTTTTTGCAGCTCGTGGTCGGCAATCCATCCACGCTCTCTCAATTGGGTTTAATCGTCATCGACGAGGCGCAGTTCATCACAGATCCTAACCGCGGTATTACTGTCGAATTGCTCCTTACCTTCGTGTTAGCGGCAAGAGAGAGGGGTATAACACCGCAGATTATCGCGCTTTCCGCAGTTATCGGAGACGCGAATAGCTTCAACCAGTGGATTGGGTCGGAGCTTCTCTTCCATACTGAACGGCCAGTTCCCTTGACAGAAGGGGTCATAGATCGCAATGGGACCTACCAGTTCCTCGATGAAGCTGGAAAGGAAGGTTTTGAACAACTTTTGAAACCATTCGAGGTACAAATCCGAAGAGAAAAACCGAGCACGCAGGATGTCATCGTCCCCCTTCTAAAGAAGCTTATTTCCGGCAACGAGAAAGTCATAATTTTTAGAAACGCCCGTGGTCCCGCGCAAGGTTGTGCAAATTACTTAGCTCAGGACCTAGAGCTTCCACCCGTTTCGGACGCTTTGAACCAGTTGCGAGCAGAAGATCAGTCCAGCGCTTCCGGGGCGCTCCGTCAGTGTCTTCAAGGAGGTACAGCGTTTCACAACTCTAATCTAAACCGTGAGGAAAGAATTATCGTTGAGCAAGCATTTCGTGACCCTAAAAGTCCTCTTCGCGTCCTTGCGGCCACGACAACTGTAGCGGCAGGAATAAATACTCCCGCGTCAACCGTTATTCTCGCGGAAAACGAATTCCTTGGCGAAGATGGGAGACCTTTCACGGTTGCCGAATACAAAAACATGGCAGGTCGAGCGGGTCGACTGGGTTTCAATGAGAAAGGGAAATCAATTATCTACGCCGAAACGCCAACTGAAAGAACCGTGCTCTTTAACAAATATGTTCGAGGCCGATTGGAGCGGCTCGAATCTTCTTTTGATCCCAGACATATTGATACCTGGCTCGTGCGCCTTCTCGCACAAGTGGGGAAGATACCCAGATCGGATGTGTCGGTGTTACTTTTCAACACTTTCGCCGGATATTTGGAAATACGACGTGATCCAAATTGGCGTGATCGAATGCATTCCCAACTGGAGGAGTTAGTCGGACGCATGATACGACTCGATCTAATTGAGGTCGAGGGAGACAAAATTTCCTTGAGCTTGCTTGGAAGGGCTTGTGGAAGATCATCCCTTTCATTCGACTCCGCCATGAGGCTAATCGAAATCGTGAAGAATGTCCCGACGCAGCTCATTAATGCAATCAATCTTATGGGTTTGATGCAGGGTCTTCCAGCCGAGGAAATGGGTTATACACCGTTAGTGAAGGGCATTAAAGAATCTCAACGAGTGAATCAAGCTGTCCAAAGATTTGGCCGAGAGATAGTCGGAACCTTACAAAGATATGCGAACGATCAGATGGAATTTTATGGCCGTTGCAAGAGGGCCTCGGTGCTGTTCGATTGGGTGTCGGGATGTAGGTTGGAAAAAATAGAAACTGAATTCTCTACAACTTCATATTTTGGGCGAATCGAATACGGCGATATTAGACGATTTGCGGACCTCACGAGATTTCATCTACAGTCGGCGTCAAATATATTGGCTGTGTTGTTGTTAGACAAAAATCCACAAGTAGAAATAAATATGCTACTCAAGCAGCTAGAAGTCGGCCTTGATTCTAAAGGAATAAACCTACTGAATATACCGATTCCACTGACGCGAGGAGAATATCTGAATCTTGAAGAAAGTGGGGTCTCAACTGCTGATAGCCTCTGGGCCGCGCCCACGGAATTGTTGATTGGGTGTTTGGGCAAACTGCGAGTAGATCAACTAGAGAAATTTCGACCTCCCTCCTAAGTCTCATCCGCAAAAATGACGCTGAGAATAGGCCAAAATAGGGCAGTTTCGCCCGCTCCTATCTCCTATCCCCCGCCTGCGATGACTCCGCGGACCAAAGCCTTTACACTTAAACCCAGCCGGTTTTGTGACGTACTTTGTGACGTAACCCTCCGATGCTAGCCCGTGCAAGCGCCCTAAGTCTGGCAACACTCGGTGCAATCACGATCATCCTCTGAACCACCTATTCGATTGCATTGATGCTAGTTGTGCTCACTCCTTCTCATCATCTACAATTTCGCTTTCTGAATTGACACGGTGGAGGTCTGCGATTCGAGCCCGCACGGGTCTACCATTTGTTCGTTGAAGCACCTGTCGTGGTTGCAGAGAACGCCACCAAAAAGTTACCGCAGACGGCGAGTCAGCTTCCTCTTCTCTACGTGTCCAGGATTTTTCTCGTGGCGCTCGAACTAAGGTTCTGGATGCTTTCAAAGCGCCGAGCCCGACATCGCGGAGCGGCGCTTAGAATGCTATGCTGGCAACGGTTCAGAGCTCGCCTGTAGGCGAGGAAGGCGAGAAAGATGTTGCGAGAATGGAGCGTGCGTGCGAAGTCATCTTCAGCTCGGCGCGCGCTCTATTCCAGCATTCTCCTGGCAGCGGCCTTCGGGCCCCCAACTTCTACGCGATCGCTTTCTTCACAAGAAGGTGCCGGCCGACACGTAATTTCTTCGGAAGTTAACCTGGTGGTCTTGCCGGTCACGGTGACCGACAAATCCGATCACTTTGTTTCCGGATTGGATGTTTCAAACTTCCAGGTCTACGAAGATGGACGCCAGCAAAGAATCTTGTTGTTCAGGCGCGAAGACACACCCGTCACGGCCGGTGTCGTGGTGGATCACAGTGGAAGCATGGCTGCCAAACGCGACGACGTAATCGCAGGGGCGGTCGCATTTGTCCAAGCCAGCAACCCACAAGACCGCGAGTTTGTGGTCAATTTTAGCGACTCAGTAACATTTGGACTTCTCGCAAACGTGCCATTCACAAGCAGTGTCGAAGATTTGAAGGCTGCATTATTGAAGACTCCGGTGAGCGGAGAAACAGCATTGTACGACGCTCTTGCAGCGGCTTTGGAACGCCTCAAAACGGCTCCACTCGACAAAAAGACCCTGCTCCTTATCAGCGACGGAGGAGACAACGCCAGCAAGCATACTTTTTCGCAAGTGCTGCGGATGGGCCAAAGCACCAGTGTAATTATTTATGCAATCGGTCTTTTCGACGAAAATAGTGCTGACCAAAACCCAAAAGTACTCGAGAAACTTGCGAAAGAAACTGGCGGCAAAGCATATTTCCCGAAATCTTCCTCAGAAGTCGTAAGCGTTTGCCGGCAGATTGCTGAAGACGTCCGACATCAATACACTCTCGGCTATAGTCCAGAGGGAAACGATCCTTCGGGATATCGCAAGATTCGAGTAAAAGTGAATGCACCTGGAAAAGGCAAGCTCTACGTGCGGACTCGTCCTGGTTATTTACTTTCGCCAAGCGGACCGACGCAAACTCCAGCCGGGCATGAGCAGGATTAGTAACGCTACCAAATCATGATCTGGCGCACCTAGCCATCCAGCACAGCGTGGGCGACCGGCATACTAGTCGGCGTTAGCATGTTGTTTAGCGGCATATCCCGGTTGATGATTTCTCTGCTTGCTCACCGCGCACTTGCTTTAGCGTCTCAGTGTCATGCACTGAACGGAACTTAGCCACCAGACTCGCTACGACTCAGACAGGCGGGGTAGGCCTGCTGGATGGATCAAAGCCGAACGTAAAACTCGTTCTCCTTTTCAATTACCTAGGAGCACGAGAGGCTTTAGGCCCTGGCGCCTGCGCCGCATCACTGAGAGGTAGCGCTGCGTTATATACCTTGAATTACTAACCAAAGCCCGCCGAATTCCGGGAAATACTGCTACTCAGCAAGGTATGTTTTTGAAGTGTGACGATACGGCGAGTCAGAGACAACTCCCTTCTCAAGTGAAATGCCGCCTGTACTTACCCTGTCCTTTAGGGCACTTGGAAACAAACTTCCATTCTCTTAGAACTGAACCAGTCCAGCCTGACGAAGTTGTTCCAGGTCAATGAGCCTTTCCCGAGAGGTAACCCGTGACTAATCTTAGAGTCTGGCAACCGCGAAATAAGAATCGAAGTTTGGGGCACGCGTTTAGTCTTGTAACTTGCCTTGCGCTAATCGCCGCTGGCGCTGTGCCCGCAATGGTTACTCGCAACATCGTAAGTGCTATGCCTTCCAGCTCATTGGCGACTTCAAGCATTTCCAAGTCGTCGATCACAGTTCCAAATGATGGCGCTACCGTTTCGGGTAGTCTCACGGTGTCAGCGAATGTCAGTAATACCGCCGCAATCATGAGCGTGCAAATCCAAGTTGACGGTTCAAATGTTGGCTCGGAACTATGGTCGGCGCCCTACTCTACTATTTGGGACACGAGCACTCTCGCGAATGGCAACCACACGCTGACGGCTATTGTGCAAGACGTGACCGGTAGTCGCACAACCAGCGCCTCCACGGTTGTAACGATCCTCAACGACTCACAAACAGTTATCCAAGTAGGGCCTTCTAACAATTGGTGTAAAGAGATCAACGCCGTTGCGCCTGGCACTACAGTCGTGATGGCGGCTGGCCTATACACCACCCCTTGTGCGATCAGATCCTCTGGAACAGCCGCATCACCCATCGTAATTCGTTCCGCAAATCCACAGCCGAATGGTGCTGTTCTCGCTTACCCAGGAACTACCTCCAATGTTCTGGATGTCTATGGAGACTATTTGGAATTTGAATGGCTAACGTTTACGAACATGAAGCAGTCCGTAGACGCCATCAGAATTCGCGGTGGCCACGACGTTACCGTCCTTGAAAACAATTTTGAAGACTTGGGCGGGACAGCCGTTGTTTTTAATGGCGACGGGACCGTCGATCGGATCAGCGTGTTAGGAAATACAATCCAAAATTCAAAATACACGCCCATCTATTTGGGCTGTCAGGACGGAATTCAGTGTCATGCAACAAACGTTCTCGTCGAAAATAACTTCATCAATGGTGTACACCCGGCAAGCGGTGAAGTCGGCTACGGAATGGAGGTAAAGCTGAATTCGTTCGGCACTATTCGCAATAACACGGTTTACGATACTCACGGACCCTGCATTGAAGTCTATGGCTCGGATAGGGATGACCCCGCAACTTTGGTCGTGGGTAATTACGTTCAAGGTTCCGCGAGGGATGCGGGAATCAACATAAGCGGTGGCCCCGCCATTGTGCTCAACAATGTTTCTGTCGGTAATGCCTACGGCGGCATTTATGCGGAGGACTACCACAATCTTGGTCTGCAAAAGAACGTGTGGATCGCCTTCAATACCGTGATCGCAAATAAAACAGCCGGTATCGTAGTTCAGAACTGGTCTGCAGCCGATGCCAATGTTCTGGCCTATAATGCTATCGGAACTTTATCCGGAGAACCTTCAATCGAACCGCCCTCCCCGTCCGGAACAGTTCTCACTAACGTGAAATGCGAGCCGGCGACTTCCTGTTTCGACCAACCTGTCTCTGCTCCTTACGATCTCTGGCCATTAAGTAGCGGGCCCTTGCTTGGTGCGGCAGGTCAGGGTTCGCAGTCCTGGCGCCCACCGTTTGATTTCACGGGCGCTCCGCGTGGTAGCGCGGCCGACGTTGGCGCTTTTCAACGCACGGGAGAAGGCAAGGGTCCGGCGATCGGAGGCGGAAAAATCCGTCCACCAAGTCAATGACCTATCTTGACGCTACGTGATTCCCGAAGGCGATCTGACTCCACCGTGGTTGTCTCGCCGATTCCTTCGAACGACGACGTAGCGGATCTAGAGTCTCTGTGGGAGGCCAAGGAAATTCGCCGACTGATGGTCTAGGAAAGTGAGTGTTTATCTCGAAAATAGAACGGAGCTTTGACTTCGTCTTATGCGGTTGGCGGTAAGTTGGAGTCAACACTCTGGGCCGGCCATTTCTTACGCACTACGAAAGACAAGCCCCACAGGACTGTGCCGAATAACAGCAGGCTGGAGGGTTCTGGAGTAGCCGTCGGCGAATCGACCAAAAACTCCTGCCCATAGCTCCCAGTAGGTGTGAGAACTTCCCAACCATTTCCACGGAAGCCATGCAGAACGGCCTCCAATGCATCGTTCATCAATCCATCATTTTCCAAATACTGACTGTGCCCGCCGGAAAACGACCATATAGCCCACTGCAGTTGCGCTTGTTCGTTTTGGTTGGTGGTCGATTCCATCTGCGTGATGAGCCATGCCATTTCCAAATAAGTTGTCTTGTTGTCCATCCGCGTCGACGTGAACGCTCCACTCGGAGAGTTCAGGCTCATCACGTTGACATCCCAACTCGTATTTGCATAAATCTCGTGACTAAAATCGACGCAATAAAAGAGCGCGCTTTTTCCATTCAGAGTTCCCTGATACGGCGGGATTCCGTAACCATTATTCGCAAAAGCGTAGCCGCCATTAAAATAGACCGTCGCTGGGATGCTTCCCGCATGTGCGAAGGAAAAAACGAGTAGTACTAATGGTAGTATCCAGTACGCCTTTTTAAGAGCTCTCACGATTTCTCCTCGATCCGACGCCGTCTGAACACACGCTGCACTGGTCCAATACTTGCAATCCATTGGCCAGCAATCTGTGAAGGCAACTCCAACGTAATCAGCGGGAGTGGTGACGAGGTTCCAGACTATGGGGAAAAGGTGTTCTTCCGATCGCGTATCCGTGTGCGCTAGACCCTAATATTTCTGACTATTTTTTAAAATCGAGCAATTTTTGGCGGAAGATTTCTACGGGCCAATTCTCGAAATGAAACACCTGAAAGCAGAACATTTTCTGTGAGTACTATGCCTCTAGTCCTATTGT
Source organism: Acidobacteriota bacterium (assembly GCA_013287135.1). Classification (GTDB taxonomy): domain Bacteria; phylum Acidobacteriota; class Terriglobia; order Acidiferrales; family UBA7541; genus Palsa-295. The sequence goes on from JABDEK010000083.1 coordinate 9,675, forward strand.
TTAATCACGTCGCCGCCTTTCATCACGAATCGGACGTTCTCTAAAACGTGCACGTCCGCGACAGGATCTCCGTCCACGGCAATGATGTCTGCAAACTTTCCGGCCTCAAGCATGCCAATGCGATCAGTCCAGCCAAGTAAGTCGGCAGCATTCACCGTGGCAGCTTGGATGGATTGCAACGGCGAAAGACCGAGTTTAACCATCACCGCAAATTCTCGCGCGTTCAAGCCATGCGGATAGACTGCTGCATCTGTGCCGAAAGCCACCTTCACGCCCGACTTGAAAGCTATTGCGATGTTCTGACGCGCGATAGGTAAAACGATTTTTGCTTTCTCAATCATATTTGGCGTAAGCCCCAGGATCGAAAGATTTCCCATCAGCCAATCGCCAAGGTAAAGCGTCGGAACTAGATACGTACCGTGTTGCTTCATCAACTGAATGTCTTCTTCATTCATATAGCTGCCGTGCTCTATGGAATCCACGCCTGCGAGCACCGCGTTCTTGATTCCCAGTGCGCCGTGGGCGTGTGCCGCCACTTTGCGTCCAAGCCCGTGAGCTGTGTCCACAATCGCTTTCATTTCCTCGGGACTATATTGCGCCAGCGCCGGATTATCGCCTTCGGACAGCACCCCGCCAGTAGCCATAAATTTGATCACATCGGCGCCGTATTTTATGTTCTCGCGTACTTTGGCAGTCACGCCATCGATGCCATCCGCCACCCCGTCGTTGGAAAAATTGAATTGCGGTGCGAGAAAATTCTCATCAGCATGGCCTCCCGTAATACTGAGCGCTGGACCCGAGGCGATTATCCGCGGGCCAATCACTTCTCCAGCCTTAATAGAATCGCGCAGGGCAATATCTGAATATCCATTTGCTCCCACATTTCGCACAGTCGTGAAACCCGCCTCCAAAGTCACACGCGCGTTGTGTGCGCCAATCAGCGCCTGCCGCGGATAAGAAATGTGCAGTCCTGTCGGACCGGCCATATAAGGCGTGTAGGTGAGATGCGTATGGCAATCGATTAACCCGGGTAGGACTGTCGAGTTCGAGAGATCGATCGTTTTTGCACCCGCCGGAACTTGGCTCGAAATATCCGCAGCTTTTCCGATGGCTTTAATTCGGTCGCCTTCAATCCATATCAATTGGTCCGTAAGATAATTTCCCGTGCGAACATCCAACACTTTCCCCGCATGGATCACAATTTCGGCTGGCGCTGTGGTCTTGGGTGTTTGCGCTCCGCACAAACCCGCCAACAGCAAGCACAGCGCCGACAATGAGACCAAACGCTTCATCTAGCCCTCCCCAAAAAAACAAAGGTATAAAACATTCCGGCACAGGCTGATCCTCTCTTACCTGACCAACTTCGCGGTGGGATTGTAACGCGCAGGCTGGAATTGCATTCAGGCTTTTTTGATTCCATCGCATTTCTAGAACCAGAGCCGGTCATTAGGGGTTGGTGTCTCCGGCGACACCCAGCCCCCATATTCCTGCCCGTCAGTGTTGACACGCGCTCTCTATGATGTATGATTATGCAGTGTGATGAATAATCACGCATAAGGTTGCGATGGGCGCGCATAAAAGGTTTCGACAGGGGCAAATTTTGAAGTTACTCGCAGGCTCACCGGTGGCCAGTCAAGACGAGCTACGGCGTCAACTGGTGCACCTGGGCGTGCGTGTGACCCAAGCCACCCTCTCGCGTGATATTCGCGAGCTCCGCTTGGTGAAGACTGCCAATGGCTACCGTCCGCTCGCTGCCGCTGGAGCCGAAGAAACTTCTCCAGTTGCCGCCTTGGCCCGTGCTGTAAAGGAATTTTTGCTCGACGTGCGACCCGCGCAAAACATGCTCGTACTCAAAACCCCGCCCGGTGGAGCTCAGCCCATCGCCGCAGCCCTCGACGCCGAGCGTTGGAAAGAAGTTGCCGGCACTCTGGCAGGTGACGACACCGTCCTGATCGTCACCCCGTCCCGCGCGGCATGTGCCGCGGTCCAGAAACGCATCGAGGAAATGTTGCAATGAACGAAAAAGCAAAAGTCGCAGTCGTAGGCGCAACCGGATACGCGGGATTTGAACTCGCCCGCCTACTCCTGCGCCATCCTCAGATCGACAAGCCGGTATTCTTCGTCCGTGGCGAGCATGCCAAGGTTCGTTGCCTTACGGAAATATTTCCTCAGCTTCGTGGCTGGGGAGAAGCTCGTTGCATGCCCCTCTCTGCCGACGGGATCGCGAAAAGCGGTGCGCAACTGGTTTTCCTGTCCACGCCCCATGAAGCTTCGCTGGAAATAATTCCTGAGCTCCTCGCGGCGAATCCCCAGCTGCGCATCGTCGACTTGAGCGGAGCTTTACGCTTTCGGGATCCGCAAACCTTTTCTGATTGGTACAAGCTCTCACCCGCCGATTCGGAAACGCTTTCCAAAGCGATTTATGGCCTGCCCGAACTCTATGCCGAAGCTTTGCCAAAAGCTCGCTTGGTGGCTAATCCAGGCTGTTATGCAACTTCTGTAATTCTGGGCTTGCGTCCTCTGATAGAAGCTGGATGGCTCAAGGCCTCCCGCGGAGTGGTGTGCGATTGCAAATCCGGAGTGAGCGGCGCGGGCAAGGAACCCAAGCGCGAAACTCATTTCGTTGAAGTGAATGAAAATTTTCGCGCTTACGGAGTATTCACTCATCGCCACACACCGGAAATTGCCGAGCATGCGGGCCTCGCCCTCGATGATTTTATTTTCACCACGCACTTGCTACCCGTGGAACGCGGAATCCTTTCCACCTTGCACGTCTGGCTGGCGCAACCGCGCACTGCAGACGAAATTCAGGCGCTGTATCGTTCGTTTTACACAGAGCGCCCGATGGTTCGCGTTTTGCCGACGGGCCGTTTGCCCGAGCTTCAGCACGTAACACACACAAATTTCTGCGATATCGGATTTGCTTTGGATTCTTCCGGCGAGCGGCTCGTCATCGTTTCTTGCCTCGATAATTTGGGCAAGGGCGCGGCCGGCCAAGCGGTTCAAAACATGAACGAGATGTTTGGTTATCCAGAAACAGCGGGGTTGCTATGAGACTGGTTATAAAAATTGCAGGTGCTCTCCTCGAAAGCCCGGAGACGGTGCAAAAAATCGCGCGGCAAATTGGCGAACTCGCGCGCGCCGGAAATGAAACGCTGGTAATTCATGGCGGCGGGAAAATTTTCACCAGCACGCTGGAGCGCATGGGGATCTCCAGCTATTTCGTCAATGGTCTGCGCGTAACCGATCGCGAAACCCGCGATGCCGCGGTAATGGTCTTCGCAGGTCTGCTGAACAAACGTCTGGCGGGCGCTATTTCGCTTGCGGGTCAGACCGCCATCGGCATCAGCGCCTCCGATGGAGCGTGCTTTCTGGCCGAGCCCATGCAGGTCGGGGAATGTGAAGGTACCCTCGGATTCGTTGGCTACCTCGCGGAAGTGAACGTCGATTTTCTGCGGTCGCTCTGGCGCGCGAAGATCGTTCCGGTCGCTTCTTGCCTCGGTCTCGGCTCCGATGGCGAACTCTATAACATCAACGCCGATCACATGGCTGCAGCCGCTGCTGAATTCATCCAGGCCGACCGTTTGATTTTTCTCACCGATGTCGCAGGCGTCCTTGACGGCGAAAAGGTCCTTCGTGCGGTGCGAAGCAATGAAATAGAAGATCTCATTCGCAGGAATAAAGTATCAGGCGGAATGATTTTGAAGCTTGAAGCAGCGAAGCGTGCCCTAACCGGAGGCGTTGGCGAGGTACACATAGTCGGCGGAACAATTCCGCGCTCCTTGTTCACCGCAGCGAATGGCTCGCGTCGCCTCGGCACTCGCGTCCTTCCCACCATTCACGCCACTCCACGAATCGCCCAGGGAGCCGCCCGCTAGAAATGGCCAAGAAGAAAATCGCGTCGAGAAGATCCGTGTCCGCGGCCCACATCCGTGCGCAAGAATCGCGCCATTTGATGAACACATATAAACGTCTGCGGCTCGTCTTCACGCATGGGCGCGGTTGCCGGCTCTACGATTCCCAGGGACGAGAGTATCTCGATTTCCTGGGAGGAATTGCCGTTAACGCTTTAGGACACGCTCATCCTCGCCTCGTTCGTGTGATTCGGCGCGAGGCTGGCCGCGCCATTCATCTTTCCAACCTTTTTCACAACGCGTATCAGGGGCCGCTCGCGACGAAACTTGCCAATTGGTCCGGCCTTCATCGTGTTTTTTTCACCAATAGCGGTACGGAAGCGATCGATGGCGCTCTAAAGCTTGCGCGGGCATATGCGCACGCCAAACGAAATGGCGGCGGAGCATCTGGCCAAAAAAAAACGCGAATCCTCGCTCTTGAAAATTCCTTTCATGGCAGAACCTTTGGCGCTCTTTCGATTACTTACCCGCAGAAATATCGCCAACCATTCGAACCCCTGGTTCCCGGTGTCGACTTCGTGCGCTTCAACGATGTCGCGGATCTCGAAGCCAAATTCGATAACTCGGTTTGCGCTTTCGTACTTGAGACAATTCAAGGAGAAGGCGGCATTTTTGCCGTAAATGAACCGTTTTGGAATCGCGCGCGTGCACTGGCTAGCCGGCACGACGCCGCACTGATCGCCGATGAAATACAGTGTGGTTTGGGTCGCACCGGACGCTACTTCGCCTATAAGAAATTCGATTCGTTGCCGGACATTGCCGTTGTCGCCAAGCCGCTTGCGGCCGGTCTTCCTCTCGGCGCAATTATCGCGAACGAGAAATTTGCCTCAGCCTTCGCTCCCGGGACGCACGGAACCACGTTCGGCGGTGGTCCGTTGATCTGCGCCACCGCGCTAGAATTCCTCACCACGGTAGAAGAGGAAGACTTGCTGGCGAGAGTGCGTGAACGTGGTTCTGAATTGCGCGCTGGTTTGGAAAAATTAGCGGCCCACTTTGATTTCATCCGTGAAGTGCGCGGCGAAGGCTTGATCATAGGCATCGATCTGACCTGTGACGGCGCTCCCATCATTCAGGAAGCGCTACGCCGCGGCCTGATTATCAACTGCACCCACGACCACATCCTGCGATTCCTTCCACCCTTCATCATCAGCAAACGGGACATCACAGAATTCCTGAAAAGATTTGAAGCAGTTCTATGGGCCGTCTCAAAGAAAATGCCGACCCGTAAATCCACGAAAGCATCCAAGTTATACATTTCAATTCAACAGCAGTCAGGTCTTGCGGCTGCTTCGAGGCAACTATGAACGCTGCAGCGGCTCCTCTAACATTCTCCAACGATCTCTTAACCGGGATGGAATGGAATCCCACTCAAGTACGCGAGCTCCTTCATCTCGCCGCGGACGTAAAAGCTCACCCCGACCGTTATCGAGGAGCGCTCGCCGGCCGCTTTCTCGCTCTAATTTTTGAAAAGCCGTCACTGCGCACACGAGTTACATTCGAAGTCGGAATCTCAACCCTTGGTGGTTCTTCGGTTTTTCTCGACCACACGGAAACAAAACTCGGCCAGCGCGAATCTATTCCCGACGTGGCGAAAAATCTCGAGCGCTGGGTCCAGGGAATCGTCGCGCGCACCTTCTCCCAGGAATCGATTAATGCTCTCGCTGAAAATGCGTCCATCCCCGTCATCAACGCTCTCTCCGATCGTTACCACCCCTGCCAGGCTCTCGCCGATTTCTTCACTCTTCAAGAACGATTCGGCGGACTACGCGGGCTGAAACTTGCCTACGTAGGTGATGGCAATAATGTCTGTCACTCGTTGCTGAGTATTGCAGCTCGCGCGGGAGCCTATCTCCGCATCGCGACCCCCGCAGGCTATGATCCCGAGCCCGCTGTAGTATCAGAGGCCAAACGTACCGCGCGCGAAACCCGGGGAAAAATTGAACTGTGCAATTCGCCCGAAGAAGCGGTCGCCGACGCGCAGGCAATCTATACAGACGTGTGGACCAGCATGGGCCAGGAACAAGAATCCGCGGCGCGCGAGGCTGCGTTCGCAAGCTACCAGGTGAATAACAAACTCTTCGCGCACGCAGCGTCTGACGCCGTCTTTATGCATTGCCTGCCCGCCCATCGCGGTTCTGAAGTCAGCGGGGAAGTGATCGACTCTCCGCGTTCGATCGTTTTTGACCAAGCGGAAAATCGCCTGCATATGCAGAAAGCGATTCTGCTTACGCTGTTGAACTAATTTACCAAGGAGAACGAATTGCCGAAGAAAGTTGTGCTTGCGTATTCAGGAGGTCTGGACACCTCCATCATCATTCCGTGGCTCAAGGAAAATTACGCCTGCGAAGTGATTGCAATGATTGGCGACCTCGGCCAGCAGGAGGACCTGGAAGCAGCTCGCAAGAAAGCTCTTGCCACGGGCGCGAGCGCCGCATTTGTCGAAGACCTCCGCGACGAATTCATCACCGGTTACATTTGGCCCACGTTACGCGGCGGCGCGGTTTACGAACACAAATATCTGCTCGGCACCTCCTTCGCGCGCCCTTTGTTGGCCAAGCGTCAGGTCGAAATTGCGAAGAAAGTGGGTGCGGATGCCGTGGCCCACGGTTGCACTGGCAAAGGCAACGATCAGGTTCGCTTCGAGCTCGCCGCCAAAGCGCTCGCTCCTGAGCTGCAAATCATTGCACCGTGGCGCGAATGGAAGATAGCATCGCGCGAAGAGGCCATCACCTATGCACGCGCGCACAACGTGCCGGTCGAGCAAACAACCCAAAATATTTATAGCCGCGATCGCAACATTTGGCATTTGAGCCATGAAGGCGGAGTCTTGGAGGATCCTGCCAACGCGCCGGACGAAAATATGTGGCAATGGGTGGTGTCACCCGCAGCGGCGCCGGAGAAGGCAACCACAGTCGAGATCGGATTTGAAGCCGGAACTCCCGTATCCGTGAATGGCAAAAAACTTGATGCTATCGCTCTCCTTACGCTGTTAAACGAAATCGCGGCAGCAAATGGTGTCGGTCGCATGGACATAGTTGAAAACCGCTTGGTCGGCATCAAATCGCGCGGCGCCTACGAAACGCCCGGTGGCACATTGCTCGTTACCGCGCACCGTGAGCTCGAATCCCTGGCGCTCGACCGCGAAACTGCCCATTACCAGCAGATTCTTTCTCTCCGATATGCGGAGATGGTTTATTACGGTATGTGGTTCACCCCACTGCGCGAAGCGCTCGACGCATTTTTTGCCAGTTCGCAGCGGCGCGTTACCGGCTCGATTTCGCTCGCACTTTGCAAAGGCACCGTGTCGGTAGTATCTCGCCAATCCCCGTTTTCACTTTATCGCACGAATCTCGCCAGCTTCACCATGACTGGCTACAACCCAAAAGACGCGGAAGGATTTATCAACCTCTTCGCTCTGCCCATCACAGTTCCTCAAGAACAAACGCAAACCAAGACCCAAGCTGCGCATCACGAGGCCAAAGCTCGATGAGTGATGCCGCCAGCCAGCGGAAAATGTGGGGCGCTCGCTTCGACCGTGACCCAGACGCCTCCTTCTACGAATTTGAGCGCTCTTGGAAATTCGACCGTCGGCTGCTGCCTCAGGAATTTGCGCTCGACCGTGCATGGGCGCGAGCTATCGCACGAGCCGGAATTCTCACAAGCGAAGAGGGTGATCAGATAGTCGCCGCGCTTGACGCTCTCGAACTCCGTTCAAAGTCTGATACAGCATGGCTCGACACCTCAAAAGCGGAAGACGTTCATCATTTCGTCGAAACCGCGTTAATTGAAAAACTTGGCGCCCTTGGTGCGAAGCTTCATACCGGACGCAGCCGTAACGACATGGTTGCCACCGAATTTCGCATGTATGTAAAGTACGCTGCGCGCGAAATCCGTAGTGTTGTCGCTTCGCTGGAACATGCCATCGCAGAGCAAGCCGAGCGCAATTTGAAAGTTCCCATGCCGGGAACCACTCACATGCAACACGCCCAGCCACTGCTCCTTTCGCATTGGCTCCTTGCGCATGGTGAAGCGTTTCATCGCGACGCCGAACGCGTCGCCGCTGCAGCTGTTCGCGCAGATGTTTGTCCGCTCGGTTCCGGTGCTCTCTCCGGATGTGCCTTCCCGCTCGATCGCAAGGCGCTGGCCGACGATCTCGGTTTTTCCAGCATCTCGGCGAATAGCCTGGACGCGGTCAGCGACCGCGACTTCGCCCTTGAATATCTTTTCGCGCTTTCCGCTTTGGCCATGCATCTCTCGCGACTTGCGGAAGATTTCGTGCTATTCGCGTCCCCCGAGTTTGGATTTGTCGACCTGCCGGATGAGTTCTCCACCGGCAGCAGCCTGATGCCGCAGAAGAAAAATCCAGACGCTTGGGAGTTGATCCGCGGCAAGACCGGTCGCATTTATGGAAGCCTCATGGCCCTGTTCGTCACCATGAAAGGTTTGCCCTCCAGCTATCAGCGCGACTTGCAGGAAGACAAAGAAAATCTTTTTCAGGCGCACGATCAAGCCCTCGCGATGATTCAGATAGCTGGGGTCACTCTGGCGGCCAGCCGCTTCCGCGAAGATCGTTTGCGGGAGGCAGCGCAAGACCCAGCCTTAGTCGCTACCGAACTAGCGGACTACCTGGTCACCTTTGGAGTTCCCTTCCGTGAAGCCCACGAAATCATTGGTAAAGTTTTGCGCGCCGCCGAGCAGGAAGGAAAATCAATCCGCGAAATGTCCATTCAACGTTTGAAGGAATTCTCGCCGGTATTCGACAGAAATCTCGCTACCGCATTGACCTTGGAGTCGGCCCTGGCTCGTCGCTCATTGCCTGGCGGAACAGCTCCGGGCGCGGTTCAATCAGCGCTGCTGGAATTCAAACGCCGCCTCGCCGAGTTGAAGAGCGATTTATGAGAGCGCGACGCGCGAAAATATCTGACACCCCGGCCATTTATGGGCTGATCGCGCATTACGCCGAAGAGGGCTTGCTGCTGTCTCGCACTGAGGACGAAATTCGCCGTAATATCGGTCACTTCCTCGTGCAGCTGAATTCCAATCGTATCGTCGGCTGTTTGTCTCTCGAAAAATACAATGTCGACCTCGCCGAGATCCGATCGGTTGCAGTCGACCCTGAGATTCGCGGATGCGGAGTCGGCGCAAAGTTACTTTCTTTTGCTTTGCAGGAAGCACGCAAGAGGAATATCGCGCGCGTTTTCGCAGTCACCCACGCTCCGGAATTTTTTGAGCGCCAAGGATTTATCGCTTCTTCCAGAAATCTATTGACGGAAAAGATTGAGCGCGATTGCTGCACTTGTGCCAAACTCAAATCGTGCAAACTTGTCGCCGTGACTGCTACACTTTTGCCTGAACGGGTC
>JABDEK010000084.1 GCA_013287135.1 Acidobacteriota bacterium
TGGAAAACGGTCGGACAGCTCGTGGGAAATGCGATATCCTTCAGGAGATGGTGCAAGCAAAAAGTCTTTCCGTCAGCCGTTTCATCCCATTCCTCGCTCTGCCTGCTCTTTATGTGTTCCTCGTTACATTTACGATGATTCAGTCCACTGGAGTACCCGGAGGAACTTACTATCGAATATTTGGAGTCAATCCGATGGCCGCCGCCGTCGGCATGGTTTCCGAAGGAGCATTGTTTTTTGGCATCCTTATAGTTTGGGGCACGTTTTGGTGGTTCTATGTTGGATGGATTGGGCGAAAGAGTTGGGAAGGGAGCGTGAGCCGTCTCAGCAGTGCTTTAGGTGCAGTTCTTTCTCTACTTTCTGCGTTGGCGGGCGTCGGCTTAACTCATTCCATTCCCGGCAGCGATGACAGTGCATTGCAGGCGGGCGCTATCGTTCAATACGCGTGCGTTGGATTGCTGTGCCTTAGCGCGGTGGGTGCCGCAATCTATTCAACGATTGCGGTACTCCGGCAATTCAAAAGTCCTACGCACCCTCGCCACCCTTAGAAATGAACGCAGTTGTCCGATGCGCTAACCGAAGTGGTATAACATTCGTCTCTCTAGCATGAGGCGGACGCTCTACAAAACTATCATCCCGTTGCTAGGGTCGATGCTTGCTCTTACGGCTGGTCACACACAGGAATCAAATCCGGATGTAGGCACGAAACTCGTGTGGCGTTACACCTCGGGCAGCTTTGCAGGCGGAGAGGTGACGACCTACATCATGGGTGACAGGCGGCGCACGGAGTTCCACAACACCTCTATGAAGCGCCAGTCAGACGGCTCTTTCTCGCTTTCAGACCCGCCCGCAAACGTTGTAATTGACAGGTGTGATCTTGGCCTGAGCTTTGGTTTGAATACAGACTCACACGAGTATTCGCAGCATCGGTTTCCGCCGAAACCCTTGACGCCAGAGGAAATGAAGGCGAGTGGTTGGGATGACTCGGATTGGGACACCGCGAAACTCCCGGCCGTCCGAGTCGAGGTAACAACCGTAGATACGGGCGAGCGCGAAATAATCTTCGACCAGCCAGCGCGACACGTCATCACCACGATTAAGACGACGCTAGTGGGCAACGCTAAAGACATACCATCACCCCCTGCAGCACATCTGGTTTCGCACGGACCATGGGTGCGCGTGAAGGATGGCTGGTATATCGATTATGAGCGCAGAGTTTCGTGTGAACCTGTCCCCGAGACGAAAGTCCACTCATTCGGCGGCTTGGTGGAGGCCAACCATCTGTTCAGGACGGAGAAGACGGAAACCATTTTGATTGGACCGCTTGAAAACGGGCTCTTGGTTAGAGGAGAAGTGAATCCAATCACGACCAGCACGATCAGTGGCAGCAACGGGGTGAATGTGAGAGTGAGTGATGATAATAGCGTGACGCAGTTCTACCGTGGACCATTGGACCCGGCCCTGTTTGCAATCCCCACGGGGTTTGTGCTGGGCAACAACATTCTCTTCCAATAACCGCACGTGGCATTGTATCGGCGCTCACTTAGAACCGCGCCCGTACGAACTCCTGATAATCGGAGAAGTGAAGTGATACTTTATTTGTCCGGTTTGCGCGTTCACCAGGCACTGGCGGTCATGGGCGGACACTTATAGAATCGCTAAGGAAGTAGGGGGCTAGCACCGAGAACTAAGTACGCGAGTCCTGAACTTAACATTTCCAGTTCTAATATGAATCCCTGGGAATTTCTTAAACGTCAATTTCAACGAGGAAATAACAAAGACGACGGTGAGAAAGCCGTCATGCGTCTAGTTAATTTGGCGTTTTCTCTGTTGCAAGGAGGCAAGTACGTCGAAGCTCAAGGGCTCCTTTTGAAAGCCCTCGAATACAAAAGTGAAATGCAAAATCCAGTTCTCTTGGATTGGATTTTGACCTCGCTGTCGAAGACTTGGGAAGAGACCGAGGAATATCAGAAATGGACAGAATTTTTCTCGACTTTCATCGCTCGGAATCCCAATCAAGGGGTAGCCTACCATCTTCGAGCAGAGTCACACTGGTACGGAGGTAGTCTCAGCGATGCAATTGCGGACTATTCGCGAGCGCTCGAATTGAATCCGAAAGATGTCTCCGCATTTTTGGGGCGCGGCCAGGTCTTTATGGAATGTCGCGATTTCAGTCGAGCGCTTGAGGACCTTGACACTGCATTGGGCTCTATCGATAGCGTCCCAGGCGCTGACGCCACTTGGAAGGCCGAGTTTGAAGCGTTTGCAAGAAACGGGCGAGCAGCTACCTACGCCGGACTCGGCGACTTCGCTTGTGCTTTGGAAGAGTTTGGCAAGTCCGTAGACCTTTGCCCAGAAAATGCTTGGGTCTACTACAATCTTGCTGAGGCATATCAAAACAACGGTGACCGAAAGAACGCTGTCGAGAATTATAAACTGGCCCTCGTAAAAAATAAGCCCAAACTCACTTTACGAAAGAGAACGCGCGCGAAACTCGCACTCGGGGCGCTAGAAGCCTAATCCCATTGCAGCCTGGGCTAACTCCTGTGTAGTCGGATAACCGGAGAAGTGAAGTGATACTTTATTTGTCGGGTTTGTGCGGCCCTAGCCAATTGGCTGGATTGTCCAAAGCACTCCGCTAGTCCGTCACACTCCACGCAAGATAGGGCTGCGAAATGGATTCGATAATGTCATCCGGTTCTTCGTGCAGGCTATCTCGTTCATTATTTCGCGCTTTGAACCGGACATCCACCTTGATGTAGGGGCATTCGGAATATACGTAAGTCTGCTGGAAACGTGTGGATAATCCCCCTTCGGTATTGAATACTTTTAGCAGCTCTCGCCTCGTCATGCCGGGCCGAATCGTGGCGATTTGGCGCAGAACTTTGGCGACCCACTTAGTGCGCTCCCTGGAGTAAGCGTCGCCCATTGGAACGGATTCATCTTCGGTCTGAGCACGGCTCTTTGCCCATTCGGGGAGTAGACTCTCATCCGATGGACCTACAAGTTCCTCAATGAGACGGGCACTGGCCGCATCATAGAGCGCGCAGCGCTGCTTTCCATCGAGCAAACGCGAACGCACGGCCACCTGCTGGCCATCGCGCCAGAAATGCCACTCCATTGGCGTCTCAGTTTCGATTATTTCTTTTTTTCCGTTCCTCAGGTAAATCTCCAGCCGCAAGGACTGCATAGACTCTGGGAGCTTCGTTCCCCGCGCAACGCTGCATCCGACCGTTTGGTTATCGTCTGCAAATATTGTCTCTATGCAATGCGCCACGGTGGTCACCTTTAGCCGCTTGCCCTCATCGGAGGCCACATAAACATTTCCATCAGAATCGATTCCACCCTCAATGGTGTTGTTGAGCTTCGACTCTTGCTGCGACATACCGGTGGGAGCGAGTGCTACGCCGACGAGAAGATTGACGAGCATGAATCTCCACATATTGCATCTCTCTGCACGGACTTCAGCGTAAAAGCAAAAGAGTGGTGGCGAGAAGCGTTTTAACTTGCCTGATTCGTCGGATAACCTGACAAATGACGTCCGAGAACTCTAGTTGTCAGCTTTGTGCGTTAATCACTTACCAGAGTCGCGCTCCCTAAGGGATTTCTTGGAGTATCCTTTGCCAGAGTGTCGGCCCGCGCTTGCCAAAAATCACAATCTCTCCGGGTCGTGCTGATGCCGAGTAATGAAATTTTGCGCCCGAACAAATATTTCTACTAACCAAGCCGGTCTTTAGTATTTGCTCGGTCGAAAATGGCATACCGTCCGAACATTCTCCGAACTCGTCTGGAAAAAAGCTAATACCGATTTGTTCAGGAAGAGGGTCGGTCAGATGAAAGACTGCGACGCCATTAGAATTGGTTTTCTGGTTTAAACGTATTGGTAGTTTTCCTTTAACTACGATGAGCGGTTCAATGCCTTTGATGGGCTTACCACTGTTTCCATCAAGAACTATTACAGTCAGATTCGTCGGTGGCGCGTTTGTGATTTGCTGCGCCTGAACTGCGCAGCGGGCAAACACCGCAAGTCCAAAGAGAACCACGGTGAAGGCGAGCGAGCGCATGGTCGCAGCATAACGCGAAAGAAGACTCATGTCAGCATCCCACCCCAGTACAGGCGTTCGTATTTCAGGTGAAAGCTTGTTAACTTCTTATTAGTCGGATATTTACTGAGAGCGTTGAATGGGGAAATTCTCGAAAGAAAGGATGTGGCAGGCAATTGCATGTCTCGCGTGCACAGCCGTGCTTTGGATTCATTTGCAGGACTACGGTGCTTCAGATTTCCGCGGCGGTTGGCTGACAGGACCGCTGGTTAAAATGGCTGACTTTGGTTCGCTGTTTTTTCTGTTGGCTTTTGTCCTGGCTTTCTTTTTTCGGCGAACTGCGGCCACAATCGCCCTTGCGGCCACGCTACTTTGTTTTCCGTTTTACCTGTACATATTAATGCCGGGACCTTACCGATGGATATTCAAAGGCGAATACTCTGCCCCACTGTCTCGTCCGTTTTATTGGAACGGTTGGGCGGTTGTTGGAGTATGCAGTCTCCTGTTCGTTACGATTATTAGCGTTCGCAGTTATTCCAAGGTCCAACTGGCAAGTCCAGATTAGCCGGGTAGCCAAAGACCTGGCGAACGAAACGAGAATTCCGATGAGAGCGAGGATGTTATTTTTGTTGGGCGCTCTAGCATTTTGGCTGCCTGAAATCGCTTTGTACATTTGGAACAAGCAAGACATTAATGGAAAGCTCATCACCTTTCTGCTTCCAGGCATTTTTCTAATCGTTTACCTACTGGTCGTCATACTTCGACCAAGACGAACTGTGAGGCCGTCTGCAGCCATTTTCATGGTGTTTGGAGTAATCTTTCTAGGAACACTAGCTATGGCAATTGGCGCAACTGTAAGAGGTGCAGGATTTCTGGAGCACCCAGGTTCCACACTACTAGCCGTTTTGCTAGGCACTATCATCCCAATTTACGCCTTCATTGCGGCAACTTATGACGGCAGTTTGTATGCGCTGGTTTTCATATCAATTCTCATGCCTGTCATCCATTTAGTCTTTGAGCGGCAAAACTGGATAGTCCCGCCGAAAAGGCAGACGAAGGATATTTAGTGGAATCGGCTGGGGTACAAGCCGAACTTCATAAGGTGAATCTGGTTTAGCAAGAAGCTGTTTTGGACACTGAAATTGTTTTTCCCCACCGTGTATTCGTTTGACGCGGAACTGGGCATCGGCGACTGCTGGTTCGTTTATTCGTTCCAGATAGCGAGTTTTTCCTGCCAGGGACCGTGCAACTGTTCAAGTGATCGCCACTTCGCCCGAAAGCCCAGATTTTAGAAAATAGCAAAATTCACGTTCCGGCAGCGTTGCGCTGCTCAATTAAAAGCCGCTAGGCGCTAATAGCAGCCGCTGAGGCCAACGTTTGGGGGCCGGATGCGGGAATATGTGGGGTTGGTATCGGAAACGCGGCGTTTGGAAGCGAATTATAATTTGGGTTTCGCAATATCTTCATTTCACAGTTTCGACCGGATTGTCGCCTCGTCATTTACTTCTCGCTTTCTGAAAGCCAGACTTCCTCTTGATACCAGCATTCCAGTAACCTCACTGCTCTTGATTCCATACTCTGTAACTGTGTTCCCAATACAGTGTGTAGATAGAGATAGTATTTACCTCCGCTAGAATGTGATGACCCGCACATCGTCGCTGTGCATTCATTCGACACGGACAAGCTGTCTGTTGGAGTGCAAGCGCGGTGTTTAATCGAACTTGATTGCATAACAACGCCGGCTCCTTAGACCCGAGTACACTGTGGTTTGTCGAAGACCATTGGCTCGGGAGAAAGGAGCCGACATGATCATTATAGGCGTGGATTATCATCCGAGCGATCAGTACATCGCGTTTGTCGACACAGAAACGGGAGAGTATGGGGAACGGCAATTGAACCACAGCGCAGGAGAAGCCGAGAAGTTTTACCGGGAACTGGCCGCACGAGGAGTCAGCGTACGAGTGGGGATGGAGGCCACGGGGTACTCCCGCTGGTTCGAGCGGCTACTGACCGAACTGGGTATCGAGGTATGGATCGGCGATGCAGCGGAGATCAAGACCAAACGCGTCCGCAAGCAGAAGACCGATCGGGAGGATGCCCGACTGCTGTTACGACTGCTGCGAGAAAATAATTTTCCTCGGATCTGGGTACCCAGTCCGGAGAATCGGGACCTGCGACAACTGCTGTGGCACCGGCATCGGCTGGTGCAGATGCGCACGCGGATCATGAATCAACTGCAGGCCCTGGCGATGAACGAAGGTCAGCGACGGAAGAAAAAGCTGTGGAGCGCGCAAGGACGAGCGCAGCTGGAAAAGCTTGCGCTGGGTACCTGGGCCTCCCGGCGCCGCAAGGATCTGCTCGAGCTGCTGGACCGCATGAACCCCACGATCGAAGAATTAACCCGCGCCGTCGAGCAGGAAGGGAAGAAGTGGCCGGAGGTGCTGCGGCTGATGACGCATCCGGGCGTAGGACCGCTGACGGCGCTGGCCTTCGTGCTGATCATCGGAACTCCGCAGCGGTTTCGTCGGGGCAAGCAGATCGGCAGCTATGTGGGGTTGATTCCGGAGGAAGATTCCAGTGCCGGCCATCAACGGCTGGGACACATCACCAAGCAAGGCAGTTCTTTGTTGCGTTTCTTGCTGGTGGAAGCAGCCCAAGCCGCAGCACGTTGTGATGCGGACTGGAGACGACGGTACATGCGCCTGGCGGTGCGTCGACAGAGGAACATCGCCAAGGTGGGCATGGCCCGAAGACTCTCGGTTCGGCTGTACTGGATGTGGCGAAACGGTTGGGAGTATGCGCAGTGGGTCAAGTTCAGTTCGCACGCGGGAGAGCTCGGAACCGGACATGGCGCGAAGTAGAACGCCGTCCACTTGAATGGGCATCCCGCTCCCTCGCAAGAGGGAGTTTGAACGAGTAATCATGGTCTGAAATTGGATCGAAGAGATGTGTGGGTCGGACTGAAACCGACCGAAAGATTACAGGCGAGCCGTGGTCGTCGACACTGGGCCAAAGAAATACGACGAAAGCAATCATTCTTCGGAGTGAATGGAGAAGTGCGTTCAAAAAAAGATTGACAGAGTCGGCGTTGTTAGAGATGTCCGGTTTGCAGTGCCAGCGTTAATCAGGAGCTTGCGCGGGACGCCCAGCGAACGGAACGAATAATTACATTTATCGTTGCTCGATATTCCAAATAAGACCTAAACTCTTCAGGAACCAAGCCCATGTTCGAACGCTACACAGAG
This sequence comes from Acidobacteriota bacterium, assembly GCA_013287135.1. Classification (GTDB taxonomy): domain Bacteria; phylum Acidobacteriota; class Terriglobia; order Acidiferrales; family UBA7541; genus Palsa-295. The sequence continues at coordinate 7,289 of JABDEK010000084.1, forward strand.
AAAGCTCGTCGCGCCATTTTCTTTGCGTGCTACGAGGCCAGTAATTATGGAAGCCCATACGTCGAGACAGAGCACTTGCTTCTGGGTATCTTGAGGGAAGACCGCAGACTGGCAACGTGGTTCCCTGAAGAAAGTAATATTCAGGCCAATATTCGCTCTGAAATCGAAAAGCGGATTACGCCAGGCGAACGTATTTCGAATTCCGTGGAAGTCCCGCTTAGCTCCGAATGCAAGAAAGTTTTGAATCTCGCCGCGGAGACGTCTGAGAGGCTCGCTCACCACGAAGTCGAACCGGAGCACATCTTGATTGGTATTCTACGATTCGAAACGTCGCTGGCTGCTCAAATCCTTTTTGCGAGTGGCCTCAAAGCTGACCCGATTCTGGCGCGGCTCGCGAATACGCCGGGAAATCAGAATGCGGAAGCAGCAAGCGTATTACTGATACTCGAAAGTTTCCTTTCCGGACTCAAATCCCTCAACTCAGAAGAACTAATTTCCTTTTTCGCGAAGAACGCGCAATTTATCGATGTTTTCGGCAAACAATGGAATCGCGATGAAATTTCGAAGCGATTCGATACCCTCTTTGCTCCTTACGCAAAGAAAAACGCAACTTCCGTTATCGAGAGAACGCTAGCTGATAGCCACGGACTCTTCATCGCAACTGTTCGATGGAACAACGCCCTTCTCGCCAGCGAACAGCGCGCCTGGATGCACCGCGCGAGTATTGTTCTCGTACCCGGAGGGGATAGCTGGGAAATCCTCTTGGTACAGGTAACTGCTGTAGATTTTTCCTCATTCCGCCAAGCGCGAACTGGATAGTGCCCGATAACTCGGAAAACCAGTAACTTGGATACCGGACCCACTTTGCCGGTAATCAGATGGGATGAGAAGGCCGGTCTCCAGCGGGATGCGTTACGCTCCCAATGTTGGACGTGCTCAAGGCACAAAAAAGGAGACCGGCGATGAAGAAGATTAGCACTATGCAGGACTTGGTGCGGAGATAATCGGAATCAATTCGGCTTAGAACTCCACAGAGCACGTTGGCCGGAACAAGATATGCAACGGAAAATCATCGGGCAGGCTGCCAGGATTTCCAGCTTTCAGTTTGAATTTCAAGGTGCGAACCGAATCAGTGGCAACATTGTCGAGGCGGGAGGAGAGCGATTTGACGACGCGTACACTTGCTACTTTACCCTCGGCATTGACGGTGACAGAGAGAATCATCTCCCCGGCGATGCCAGCCGTTCTGTCTTCGGTGAAGTATTGCGGTAATACCCAGTCAACGTCATCTCTGACTTCAACGATTGTGCCCTTTGCGCTTTTGAGCATCTGCGAAGCGATTACCTCACCGTTCTCGGATACCGGGCCAGGACAATCCTTCGGATGACCGTAGGAGACTTCAGCATTAGTCACCACCGGCGCGCGGGCAGGCGGCTCGAATTCCCATTGCTTTACGCTATCCAGAGCGGCCTGGAACAGTTCGGGAGGCCCGCTCAAAGCCTTGGCGTCCGAAACTCTTCCCTTCGCATCCACCACGACGCGTAAGGTAGCTTTCCCTTCGATGTTTTTCTTCAGGGCTTCTTCTGGATATGCAACTGTCGGCGACTTGATGAGCTTCAACTCAGCCGTCTGCTCGTCTGCGCTCTCTTGCTTCTGCGGCGGGGTCCCGTCTCGCGCTGGTTCTGCGGACAAGCTGGTAGCCGCGAGCAGCGAGACCACAAAGAGCGGAAACAGACGGAAGGACCTCACGTCGCCCCCTAGACTGCTCACGATTCTACTGCTAAAACGTGGTGCGGGCGATAGTGCTTGGTAAATTCGCGTTCACGACCATAGCTTTTGGCTACAGCCGCCGAAGGTGGTTTGAAACCTGCTCCTGTAAGCCGGTTCCGAGGGGCCTACCCTCATCAGTCAAGCAGTTGCGCACTACTCAGCGTTTTCTCCTTTCGTGCTCGTGGCACACGAGAGTCGGATAACCGGTCAAGTGAACTCGACTCGTTTTACTAGCTACTCTTCCTTAGACTCTGTCATGCCACTCCAACCCTTGCGGCAAATCTTCGGTGGCAAACTCGCAATGGATCACCCTCCGCGGCTTTGGCACGGTGCACGAGGAAGAAGCGTGCAGCAGTAGAGGACGCATGAGTAATGCGCCGCCCTTCGGAACGATGCACGTCACGTAGTTCGATTTCTTCCAATGCGCGACTCGTTGTGCAGAAAGACGGCCCTCTTTATGAGAACTGGAAATCACACGCAATGGCCCGTTGTCAGCAGCACTGTCATCCAGATGTAATCTGATGGCTAGAATACGGCTCATGATTTCGGGTGGTGGCTGAACGTGCGGGATACCAGCTTTTTTGGTCCAGGACCCGAATCCGCCAACTGCTCGACGTTCACGAACAGAAATCGTCAAATCTTGGTGCCAAACAACTTTCCAGTTCGACTCTTGCGTTTTGTTGAAAAGGATTGCTTTCACAGCGAAACAATTTGGCCCAAGAATAGCCCCAACAATTCCCCGCACCGGCATTGACGTCGCGAGGTCGCGTACGATTGGTACGGACAAGAGGTTTCTCTGCGCATATCCATTCTCGTCAAAATGGTTGCGAAGTCGTTCCACCGTGCTTTCATCCAAACACGAGGGAAGTACGGCAAAACCGTGCTCCTCCACGGTTGCTCCTAGGTCGTTCACCGCGCTCGCATCGCCCAGTTCCATCTTTTCCAGAGAAATTTACCACGTTTGCCCGCTAGTGCCTGAAGTTCGGCAAGCAGGTTTATCACTCTGCTCCTCTCTCACCAGTCTCCCGGTCGGAGGGTGCCAAACTTGCTCACTGTTGATGCATCGATGTGGTGTGCCTGCCGCAGAATCCTTTGGATTCCCTCCAATTCGGCGGTGACCGCTCGTTTTTGATTGTCATCATCCCAAATTTCTGCGGCGTGTTTGTTCACGCTGAAGTACCCGATGGTAGTAGACCCTTGAACGTTCGTGCGCTTTGAATTAAATACTTGGAATGTATAAAAGTCCTGTTGGTTCAGTTTTTGATTGGTTTGAAGTTCCGACCTGATGTCCATTCCCTGATTTCTAAGTTCTCGCCCCTGAGGCAAAAGATAGATGAGTATTTCGCCTTCGTAGAGAGCAATCGGCTCAGGCGAAGATGAGGTCTGAGAAGGCTGGGTGACAGCTTTCTTCGGAATTACGAGCGAGAGACATCATTCCGCCTGTTATTAGGCTTCTTTCGGCTTTCCCGGTGTCAACCGAATCGAAACGCCCGTCGCGTCGATTGTCCCGGCAATTCCATAACAATCTTCAAGAGCCAGCCGATAACCATGATCGACCCTGTCAATCGTAAGACCGAATAGGACATTCTGATGGCTAAAACCGTCTAGCCTCAAACCTACAACTTCCTTCATCACAAATTCAACGACGATGTGCTTCCTTAGAACATAGAAACCCTTCTCATCCACCTCTTCGGTCATCTCCCAAGTGTGGAGAACCAGAGCAGACGCATCGGTGCGATCGAGGTGCGGCCGAATCACCTCCGCGTCGTGAAATTTCGGCCAGTATCCGAACCAATCGTGGAGATCTTTCGCGCCCTCAACATCTTCCAGTTCAGGTGGAAATTCCATGAGTCCCCGACTTGACACGCGCATTAGACCATTTCAGCGCGGTGTTTGGCTAAGTCCTGGTTGCGTCAGATTACCAGAGAAGTGAAGTGATACTTTATTTGTCCGGTTTGCGTTAATCAGTTGGGTTTATAATCTCGTCGCGGGCGAAATGATTTGAAAATCGCATATTCACTCACGTGTGTGTGTTTATTAGGCTTGGCGGCGGCAAGCACTTTGGTCGCTCCCCCTGTTGCGAGTGGACAGTCTTCTAATACTTGTGATAAAGGCAGGCCGTTCACCGCTCGCAAGGCCGGACACCTGGTGAGCGAGCAGCCTGATGGAAGCAACATCACGCAAGAGTTCGGCGGCTTGTTGGCCCGCGACAGTAGCGGCCGAATTTATAGCGAGATGCGCACTATTGGAATTGGTCTAACCCCAAAGAAACTCCAAGACACCCGCGAAAGCAGTATTCATCTCGGGCACCCGGCCAAAACCCGAATCGATTCCACCATCTGGATTTCTGATTGTCGAAATGAACTAGATATCACAGTATTTCCCGACCTGAAGATTGCTCGGACCTCTGACAACAGTAACGCCTCCTCCCGGAAACGAAAGAATGGAACTTCACTTTTTGCGTTCCTTACGAGTGGGCCGCGTCCACCCAATGTGGTCTTTGAAGACCTTGGGCTAAAGGATGTGGAGGGCGTTCTTACCCATGGCTATAGAAGCACAATTCTCGGAACGCAAGATGACGGCGAGTGGAACGGAAGGGTTCGGTACATAGATGAAACCTGGATTTCGGACGACCTCTCAGAAATTATTCTGCAAATTCTAACGAATCTGGACGGTAAGACCGAAACCAGACTCACGCTAGCCGACATCGAACGCGAAGAACCGGATGCCTCGCTCTTCGAAATTCCTGCTGGCTACAAAATCGACCCAGCCCCAGAGAATTGAAGTGCCCCATGCGTTATTCAATTTCTCAGGGACCCAGAAGCCTAACCGTTGTCGTCCCGCGAAGGTTCAGTTTGTTTCGGCTCCTCTTCATTCCCTTATGGATTGCGGTATGGGTAACAATAGCGGTTACGAACCCTAGCGGAAAACCGGAATCGATTCTTGTGACGTCGGCGTTCGGGGTCGTCACAGTCTTGATGGTTTATCAGTGGCTCTGGAATTTGAACGGCAAAGACGAGTTGAAGTTCACCACCTCGGAGCTTACGCACCGTCAAATCTTATTCGGCTTCTCGCGCACCAGCGTGTATGTGATGGATAGAATTACTGACCCGCATTTTGCGGCAGCGCGGACCAGGGGAAGGACACATACGCCGAGCGGCTTGGGATTTTCCTACGATGGAAAGCAGGTCAGAATGTGTAACCAACTGAGCCAAAAGGAAGCAAATGAAATAGTAAAGTCAGTGACCCAGCAGTTCCCGGAACTGCGTGACCGTTGGGGAAGCTATGTCGAGGGAATTTTTGACTACGATACCGAATCCGTGACGGCCTCGCCAGAGGTCTAAGTCCCGCTTACCGCGTTAAGAAGCTGTTTATTCGTTATAGGTCGAGACCCGCGGACCTGATAATTCTTCTTCCTACTGTGTATTCGTTTAAGACCGAATCGAATAGCTTCGGCTCTCTGATTTGTTTATTCGCTCTACCGTAGGACTACTCCCGCCATAGCGAGGACTGTGCAATCGTTCAAGTGATAGGCCATTCCGCTCAAACGCCCAGATTTGAAAAAACAGCAGAATTCACGTTCCGGCAGCGTTGCGCTGCTCAATTAAGAGCCGCTAGGCGCTAATAGCAGCCGCTGGGGCCGACGTTGGGGGCCAGATGCGGGAATATGTGGGGTTGGTATCGGAAACGCGGCGTTTGGAAGCGAATTATAATTTGGGTTTCGCAATATCTTCATTTCACAGTTTCGACCGGATTGTCGCCTCGCTCAACTTCTTCTCACTTTCTGAAAGCCAAACTTAACTCTTGATTCCAGAATTCTAGTTACTCACTACTCTTCATTCGACCCTCTGTACTGTATTCCAATACGGTGTGTAGATAGAGATAGTATTTACCTCCGCCAGGACGTGATGACCGCCACATCGCCGCTGTGCATTCGTTCGACAGGACAAGCTGTCTGCTGGAGTGCAAACGCGGTGTTTAATCGAATGGGAATTTGGGGTTAGACTTGGGAATAGTGAAAAATATTTTGCTCGGCGTCGGTGTCGTCTTGGCGACGGCCACGTTGGCGATTATTGCGGAAATAATCGCATTTTTTGTTAGCCTGCCGCCCCCAGCAACGGGGTCGCCTAGTACGGAAGTTGGCATCGACCTCGTGGTCCTTGCAAAAGAGAAACTGTTTACCCCCACCGGTCTCATAACCGGAGCCGTCATCTTCACGCTTACTATCCTGCTGAGCACTCGACGAGGAACTCAATAGTCAGGACTTAGCCGACCGCCGACCAATGTTTGCATCTCACGAGCGTTCGACTTAAGCTCCCTTTCATGCGGAGGCGTTTCCTATCGTTGATGGTCTGCGTCGTGAGCTTCTCCATATTTGTCGGAAGTGCACAGACGCAATCTCCCGCTGGCTCCGATACGCCCCAACGCAGAGTCTTCCTAACCAAAGTGCATGATCCCGTTTACCCTCAAGTTGTACACGTCGCTAACGTTTATGGTGACGTGGAGTTGATGCTCCAGATTCGGCAGGATGGAACTATTCAGTCAGTGGAGGTCGCAAGTGGTCCCCCGCTGCTGCAACGGGTTGCAGTCGAAAGTGCTCGACAATCCCAGTTCGAGTGTCGAGCATGCACCGATGGTGTGACGCCGTACAAGCTGGTTTATTCGTTTCAACTATCAAAGGGAGATTGCTGTAATTCCCAAAATTCCCCGAAGGTGTCAGCGTCAGAAGACCACGTTTGGGTTACGAATTCTCAATTCTGCTTCTGCGACCCTGCCGCAACGGTGGGGCGCAAAGTGCGGTCTATTAAATGCCTGTACTTGTGGAGATGCGCCGTTCGCTAGGGTCAGCGACGATTCCTCCATATGCTATTTGCTACCTCCTGATTAACCCTGACTGCGTCTTCGACGCGTCACTGGTGCCACAAACTTGTCCAGACCGATTCGTTGATTCCAGAGAACTTGTCAGACAAGTTTATGGAGAGTCGGATAATCGGAGAAGTGGTTTTGGCCGGGATTCCACTTGATCGCGCGTTAATCAGAAGTTGAAGCGTCTCTATCGCGATAGCGTTCGACCCAGTTTCGTTGTTCGACTGTGTCTGGTACCGGGCAGCCTCGGGCTTCGCGTATAGCGAAGAATGCGGCTTCGGGGGAAAGCCCGTTCTCAATAAGCAACGAAGCGACAATGAGAGAAGAGCGCCCAATCCCAGCGCGGCAATGCACTCCAACCGCCTTGCCTTCGGCCAAAGAGACATTCAAGGAATTGAGCAGCTCCCTAAACGAACTTGAAGAGGGGGGAACCGACCTATCTTCGATTGGAAACGAAAAAAATTCGATGCCATTCGTGCGGCAGCATTCAGGTTCTTCTAACAGTCCCAATTCTTCGGTCTCGATTGGAGTTAGGGCTGAGACAATCACGTCTACCCCGGCCCTGCGGAGAAGGCCAATGTCATCAGGTAGCCAATCCTGTCCCCTGGGTCGCCGTACTATAGCGAGCCGAATGTCCTGTGCATTTATCCAATAGGGAATCATTGAGATGTGAATGCGCTCCGCGTGCGAGAGGTTACTGTACGTTTTGCGAAACTTCAATTACGAGAGTCTGCGAGACACGATCGACTCCTGATTAGCCCTGACTGCGTCTTCGACGCGTCGCTAGTGCCAGAAACTTGTCCAGACCGATTCATTGATTCCAGAGAACTTATCAAGTTTATGGAGAGTCGTTAACAAGGAGTTGATGGAAGCAACGTGCATGCGAGTTGTGGAATCACACCGCACGACGTGAAGAGAGAAGTCCAAGTCGTCGGGACGAGCGCGGCATTGCTGGTTTTGATGGCGTTAGCTTCAATTCCTGCCAAGGCTCAAAATTCGCCGCCCTCTTCATCAGAAAATCTTCCTTCAAAACCGGAGCCCACTTCGAACTATAAGCTCAAGTCGACAAATCCTTACGAGTATTCTAGTCAGAAGCAAACGCCGAACATTCCAACACACGAACCAATTGATACGACTCCCGAACCGCTAGCGACGCAACTCGTCGAACCGTTCGGTGCAGCATCAAGCGAACCGGCGCAGGATGGGTTACCGGTTAGCCAAAAGAAAATTCGGGTCTCCACCAACGAAGTGATCGTGCCAGTCACCGTGCTGAATGATCAAGGAGAGTTAGTTCTCGACCTCGCCCAAAAGGATTTTCATGTTTTCGACAACGGAGTGGAACAACCGATTGATCATTGGGACCTGGGAGGTGATCCATTGGCTGTAGCCCTCGTGCTTGAAACCAGCTCGCACATTCAAATGATGGCTCCAGTAATTCGACGCATGGGCAGCATTTTTACAGAGACGGTTATGGCTCTCAGCGGCGAAGCTGCCGTGATTACCTACGACAGCACTGTGGACTTGCGGCAGCCTTTCACCCCCGACCACTACGCGGTTGAACGCGCCATCAAAAACGTGGATTTCGGTGCACCCGAGATGCGTCTCTACGACGCGATGGGAACTGCAGTAGATTTGCTCAAAACGCGGCAACCCAAGTTTCGACGTGTGATGCTAGTCGTCGGCGAATCGCAGGATCTCGCAAGTGACTCAAAACTTGCTCTCGTCTTGCGCGACGCACAGCTCGCAAATGTATCGATCTACGCAGTCGGTCCCAGCACTACGACGGCTGACCTTCGATTTGGTAGAGGCGCGTTTGGCGGAGACAATCAACCAGTAATCGTACTGCCCAAGCCTTTGCCCTCTATCTACAGACACGGGCCGGGTGCCGATCCCATAGGGCGCCCTTACTTCGATCTTGTGACTCCGGCCATGTGGCTCATCATGCGTGGGATAAATGAAATAAAAAATCATCAGCTCGAATTAGCCGTCGCGGCGACGGGCGGCGTGCACTATCGGGCGGTCCGTGACAGTACGATTCGCAGCGCACTCGATCAAATCGGCGGCGAACTGCACGCGCAATATGTCATCGCCTACACCCCCACATCCGAGCGGACTGCTGGATTTCATACAATCGCAGTGACGGTCACACGACCAAACACCACAGTTCGCGCACGGCCGGGTTACTTTGTAGTTGAACTCGGCGACTCAACAACTCCGGTTTCCAACGATTCGCCTCCGCCTTCGAAACCACAAAACTGACTTCCGAACAAGAGCCCCAAGATAACTACTGATTAGCGTTAATCAGACCTATGCGAAATCGACAAAGCAAAACGCGCTGGTGATACACTCAGTGGCGCGTCAAGGTGAATCGGTGTTGCGAGAAATTCAATCCCGCATCAAGAAGCCCTACTGGAAAGATTTGTGCGACACTGTGCTCGCTCGAATTAAATCAGGCAAGCTGACGGAGGATATGGAATTGACGTCGGTTTTAGATTCCTTAGATACCGTGCAGTTGATGACCGAAATTGAGAAGCTCGGCGTTGAGGCGACCGTTCCAATTAGGTCAGTTGGAGATTTATTGTGGCTATTCAAAGCTATCGACCTTAAGCACGAGAAGCAGCATAAAAGGCCGAGGCAAGCGATATAACCGGACTTGTCGGGTAAGTGCGGTTGACTTGGATGCGTGACTTTTCGACGATAGGAGACGTTGACCTATTTTGACGAAAAGACATATTTTTTTTCTTATCGTTGTGAATGCCGGGATAGTGTTTAGCTGTCTTAATCTTTATAGACAAGGGCACTCAGCGAGAGAAATGCTGTTAGTTTTCGTAATATCGACAGTTGTCCTCAATATAATTGCTGAATTGGCTCGACGAAGGAAAGCCAAACGTGATACTAGAGGCTAGTGACTTAGCCGTTCCATTAATTGGCGGGAGATGTCGCTCGAATGAGGGAAATCGAGTGGAACTATTTCACTTGCCTGGTTAGTCCGCCCTTATTATCGCGCGCCGGATAGATTGCTCGTTCCCGGATATATCCGCCCAAACAAAGCCCCGAGAGAATAAGAAACCGAGACATAAAAAGGCATCGTGATTATGAGCTGATCGAGACAGAGATTCTCGACGCGACAGCCCGAACCGAAGTAATGAGATAGGGAAGAGTGATTTCCCGTAGCCTGCATGATTACCGATGTGAACGCCATATTAGGCGTAAGTGTTGGAATCGCCGCCACGGCATAACACAAGAGCAGGAGAGGAAGAACCCAGACCCACAGCATAGCTCGGTGCTGAAATCGTCGGCCAAAGGACCATCCGGTCCAGAGTGCCAAAATTATCTGCATGGGAAAGTAATGCAACTCTGTCAATAAAATGCTCGCGTTATGCGAAACGAACAGGCTAGAACTCAGCGGCCTTAGGATTTCAAAAGAGGCAAAAACCAGAAACGCAGCTGCAATCCCAACTCCCCACGTGCCGATAAGCTGGTGCATAGCGAACACCAGGACGCCCCTAATCTGCACCTTACTCATCTCTCTCTCCAGAAAGATTAGCGGATCGATACCTGTAAGTGCGTGTCACTGATAGCCAGGCCGATCATAAACATTTTCTTGCGGAGTTTTGCGACTTTCTCAACAGGGCGCGCCATCGCCACGCGAATTTCGGTGCGCGTCCGCTCGGCTAACTGATTAGAGTCGGATAACCGGAAAAGTCAAATAGTCCGAATTCTACATGGAAGGTAAGCGCGTTTATCAGGCGTTTGGTTGACGCTTCGGACCGCAGTCGCAACGGTTGTGCTGAACGACATGGCGCATTAGAGCATAGTTAGGAGCGTGAATTCCGCTACGCCAGCCATTCTGGTTCTCTCTCTTGTCGCTGCGGCACTCGCCTACGCCGCAACTTACGCTCTGTTCGTGAACCCCTCTACCCCACACGGTAAGAAGCGCAAGCAGGAAGTAATAAACGGATTTCAGCTGGCTGGTGGCGTCCTGCTTGGTTTTGCTCTGATGGGCAGCTTGGTCGGCTTCACGGGAGTTGAGTTCGGTGCTACTCCTAGCTCGTTTCATGTTTCGCGGTTTTTCGCGGTAATAATTGCTGGCTGTGCACTAGTCATTATCGGTCTGATGGCTCAACGGTGGGCGAAGTACTTCGCGGGTTGGATTGCATGGGCCTCCTCAACTCGCTCGTGATGGCGAGTTCTGGGCATCTGCTGAACAATCCCACGATACCAGTGAAGCGTTCGCTCGCGTACACCATGGCAGGACTGTGTTTGGTAACCGTCTATGTGACGCGGCGCTTCACAAGCGCGTACAAACTGCATGCGATGGAAAGGATTGCATTGCTGGCTTGGATAGTGGGATTCGCTCTTTCGGCAAATTCAAACGTGGAATGGTTTTCGATTCCAGCGTTGGCCACGGGCACCCTTGCGCTGGTTTTTGCGTGGTGGTGGCACCGTTCTGAGGTACGAAGCCGGAGCCAACGCATCATCCAGCAACGTGAGTCAACGTCAGGGCGGCCCTGATTGATTCGGGTCATTGTAGGCGCGTTACCGACGCGGCGGCGTGCACACTCCTGATTAGCAGCTTGTTGAAAAACCCACTTCTTCTGCAACTTTAGTCTAAAAAACTCGTCTGAAGTGAAGAAGGTCAAGGAGGCGAG
>JABDEK010000085.1:0-16652 GCA_013287135.1 Acidobacteriota bacterium
CGCCCCGAGTCCATTCGGGGCCATGTGGCGTGAACAGAAGCCCCCCGCATCGCCTGTAACCCTTCTCGCATCCGCTGGAGAACGCCAAGAGTCTCCCCTCGCCGGTCTATCCGTCCGGCATTTTCGCAACTGAATGGAGAAGCGTATGACGAAGCATTGGTGCAACCGTTTTCGATCTTTTGCCTCCCGCTCCCGTTTCTTGTTGGCTGCTACATGCAGCCTTTTCCTCGCTCTACCTGCCTTCGCGCAGGCCACGGGCAACTCTCCGTGGGAGAACGCAGTCGGCGTTCTCCAGCAAGCCTTCACCAGCACAATCGCACGCGGCCTTTCTCTCGTTGCAATCGTCGTGTCCGGCCTGACTTTCGCATTCGGCGAAGGCGGGTCGAAACGTGTCCTCGCCGGCGTTCTCTTCGGAGTGGGAATGGCTATCGCCGCCGTCAACTTCATGGCCTGGCTCTTTCCGTGAGATTGATTTTCTGATTCTCGAGTCACGGGGCGCTTATGGCGAACGCAAGACGGATCAACCTAGTGCATCGTTCACTCTCTCGACCTCTCACCATCCTCGGGGCCGAGCGGAAGCTGTTCTTTTTCGCCATGTGCCTGGGCGCTGGCACTTTCAATCTGCTCAACAGCTTGCTTGGTGGTGTGCTGATTTTTCTGGTGCTTTACCTCTTCGCCCGCTGGGCTACTCAAACCGATCCGCAGATTCTGCGTTTTCTTCTGACCGCAGCCACACTGCGCAGCCAATACGACCCCATGAAGTTCGCTCCGATTGCTGTTCGCAGGGATGACCATGCTCAGGCTTAAACGAATCTTCAAAAACTACGGGGAGACCGGTTCGCTCAATGAACGTGTGAACCTCTACGGATTTGTCGGCCCGGAAGTGTTCCTCACGAAAACGGGCGAGCTTGGTCTCATTCTTGAAGTACGTGGCGTGGATTACGAATGTCTCGACGGGGCGGCGATTGATGCATTGACGAAGCGCCTTGAGTCCGCGCTGAAACTGTTTGGCGACGACTATCGCGTTTACCAGTATCTCTTCAAACGCAACAACGAAACCATCCCGTACAAACTCTACGGCAACGCGGTCGTGGACGCCGCAATCCAGAACCGTATTGCCTACCTCGGCAGCAAGGCCGAAGCTCTTTTCTCTCTTTCCATCAACTACGTGATTCTCCGTCAAGGATCACAGGTGTCACACTCGATTGGAAACGCACTCGCGCGGTTTCCGATGCATCCTCGGAAGGCGCTCGCCGAACTGTCGGCTCGCTTCTTCGCGAAAAGGCAAGTCCTCGTCTCGGTGAACGAAATCACCAAAGGCGAGGCCGCTCTTCTGCAGAAGGCGCAAAGTTTCATTCTTCAGGTCAGCGATTTTCTTCCTCTACGCATTCTCGACAAGCAGGAAGCGTTCCGCGTTCTCAAGAAAACACTCAACTTTCACCCCGACAAGCTCGAACTCGCGAGGCTCAAGTACGACACCTTTCTTGATTACTACCTTTGCGAGTCGCAACTCGAATGCCACCGTGGGCACCTACGCGTGGACGACTACTACGTCAAAGTCTTGACGCTAAAAGAACCTTCCGCGCAAAGCTTTCCGCTCATTTTCAAACGCCTTCTCGAAGTGGAAGCCAACTACTACGTTGTCACCGAATGGAAGAAGGAAGATTCCGGCAAGACACGGCGAACCATCCAGGCGAAACGCCGCCACTTCCACAATACCAAACGCTCGTTCTTCAGCCAGGTCAATATGAACGACGCTCCAGCACAGGATACGCTCCTCGACGATTCGAGGGAGTCGCAAGTCCGTGAACTTGGGGAAAGTATCAAGGAAATCGAACTGCACGGGAACTACTTCGGCCAGTTTTCACTTACCGTCGTCATTTACGACTTTGACCCCGCCAAGGTGGACCGCGCGTGCGCTGAATTCTACAAAGTGTTCAGCGTCCATGACGCGCAGCTCTACGAGGAAAAATACAACCTTCTCAATGCGTTTCTCGCCGCGGTCCCTGGCAATCATGTTTTCAACCTGCGGTACATGTATCTGCTCAATACCAACTACGCCGATTTTTCATTTCTCTTTACGCTGCACGGTGGCGAGCCGCGCAATCAACATCTGCGCCAGGAATATCTCGCTGTCCTTGAAACCAATCATCACACACCGTACTTCTTGAATCTGCACTACCGCGATGTCGCGCATTCCATGATTCTGGGCCGGACCGGGGCGGGAAAATCGTTTCTCCTCAACTTCCTCATTACCAATCTCCAGAAATACAACCCGCACACGTTCATCTTTGACCTTGGCGGAAGTTTTGAAAGTCTCACGCAACTCTTCGGAGGCTCCTATGTCCGCGTCGGCCTCGAATCCGAGGACTTCAGGATCAACCCGTTTTCGCTTCCACCCACGAAAGAGAATCTCGACTTCCTTGCATTATTTCTGAAGGTTCTGATTCAAGGGGCGCGGGCGGGGGAACTTGACCCCGCCATCGAGCGCGATCTCTATCACGAAATCGAAAATCTGTACGCGATTGACCCCGCGCTTCGCACGCTGGGCGTGCTGGCGAATACCCTCAGCCATGACCTTGCGAGCCGCCTCGCAAAATGGACACGAGGCGGTCAGTTCGGATTCCTCTTCGACAATGCCGAAGACACAATCTCGTTCTCCCGCATTCAGTGTTTCGACTTCCAGCGGATGAGCCAGTACCCGGAACTTTTGGAGCCCCTGCTCTTCTACATCCTTCATCGCGCCAACGCCGTGATCGCCGACCGTCAAATTTCGTCTGTATTCAAAGCCTTCTTTATCGACGAAGCGTGGGTCTTTCTAAAGAATCCCAGTATTCAGCGCTACGTTGTCGAGGCTCTCAAGACATGGCGAAAGCACAACGCCGCGATGGTTCTCTCCACGCAATCGCTTGACGAACTCAAGCGGTCGGAAATTCTCGACGTCATCATCGAAAGCTGCTCCACAAAAATCTTCCTTGCGAATCCCGATATGGACCGCGATCTCTACCAGCGCCAGTTCCACTTGAATGAAAGTGAAGTGGAGCTCATCTCGAACCTCATTCCTAAGCAGCAATTCCTCATCAAGACGCCTGAACTCGCTAAGGTCGCGAACCTCAATGTGGATGCCAGAAGCTATTGGCTCTACACAAACGATCCTTACGACAACAAGAAACGGCGCGAGGCTTTTGAAACCTACGGTTTCGAGCGCGGCCTTGAAGTGCTCGCGGGAGGACGCCCGTGACCCCTTGGATTCCTCCGCCTGCGCTTGACCCCCTGTATTTCTTTCTGCCACTCGGACTGGCAGGAATCGTCACCTTCGCGCTTTTTTGCGTGCAGTGCATTGCGCAGTTGTTTGCCGATCAGGACGAAGATTCCAAGTAACACAAATCACTCTCAAAGGAGCAGATCCATGAAACTACCGATTCGAAATCAGTGGCACTCACTATTGGTTCGCGCATTTACGCTGATAGCATTGTCCGCAGTCACCTTCCTGCCGTCGCTCGCGCGAGCCTCGTCCGGAACCGCACGCGTCGTGAAATACGCCAAGGAAGATATCGTCCCCGTCCGGGCAAAGCTGCGCTTTTCCACGCTGATCGTCCTTCCCGATGACGAAGAGATTCTTGACTTCACCACCGGCGACAAAGATTTCTGGGTCATCAACGGCGCGCACAACCTCTGTTACGTTCATCCCGCTCAGGCTGGCATCCGCAGCAACTTGAATCTCATCACCGCAGGTGGCCGTGTCTATTCATTCGTGCTGACTGAAATCAGCAACGATCCGAATGCCGAGCCCGACCTCAAGATTTTCGTGGAACCGAAGGAAGCCTCCGGTGTCACCGCAAAGAGTGGACTGCGCGGATACGTCAGTGCTGCCGAGGTGGAAGCCTACAAAAAAGAACTGGAGACTCTTCGCACCCAGACTGCGGACCAGCTCCATGCCGCGCAAGCTCAGACTGGCGAGCAAGTCAATCACTTCCGTTCCAGTTACGCGACGAAACTTCAGTTCGACTTTTTACTTGATGCCAAAGCTGCCCGCGAACCCTTCCTGGTGTCCGCTGTCTATCACGACGACACCTTTACCTACATCAAGTGCGCAGCGCGAGAGAAGCCTGCTCTGTACGAAATGAAGGACGGGAAACCGAACCTGATTAACTTCCAACTCGAGAACGGCGTCTACATCGTTCCCAAGATTCTCGATAGCGGTTATCTCGCCATCGGGAAAAAGAGGTTGTCTTTCACGCGGCAAGAGCTAGCGAAGTAAGGAGCGACTTATGAACCAACCGAATCAAGTGCAAGAAATGGCTTCCCAGCCACCTGGCCTGCTGCCGAAGAATGTTCAGTCCTGGCTGCTCATCAGCCTGGCGCTCGTGATGGTTCTTATTATGTGGCTCACCGGCGGCAAGAAGCCACAAGCCCCAACCAAGGCAAATCCTCCCGCACCAATGGTGCAGGCGCCACTCGAAGTCAATGACGCCAAAATCGCCGAGTTGCAGAACCGAATTCAGGAGTTGCAGCGTGACCAGCTTGTTGCCGAGAACGCTCTCGCGCAGCCGAACCGTCCCATGAATCCCGCAACGCAGGACATGCCGCAAACGCAACAGTCCGCGACAACGGGTAATGGTTCCACCGACCGCCCTGAAGATGTCATCCGCGCAGAACGGAAAAAGCGAGAGTACCTTTCGCTATTTGCCTCTAATGTCGCTCTCAGTTACCGCAAGCCTCTCGCCGGGGAAACGACTCCCGCTGTCGAGCCGAATTCTAGTCCGCAGAATCTGGCGGCCTCAGAACCCGACCCCACCCAGATCGCCAAGCTCTTGAAAGAAATGCAGCCGAATTCCGCTCCGTTGATTCCCACGAAAAAAGATTCCGCGGAAGCACCCAATGACCGAAAGGAGGAAATCCGAACTCCTGCCGCTGTGTCGGCTGGCGCTGCCAACGCGGCGGCAGGAAAAAAATACCTACTGTTTGAAGGAAATATTCTCGAAACCGTTCTGATCAACCGTCTCGACGGCCAATTGTCCGGTCCTGTCGAGTGCTTGCTCTCAACCAACGTCTATTCCAACGACCGCCAGCATCTCCTGATTCCAGCGGGATCGAAGTTGCTCGGTGAAACAAAACGGGTGGACAGCCTCGGCCAAAAACGTTTGGCCGTGGCGTTCCATCGCCTGCTCATGCCTGACGGTTTCTTCGTCAACCTCGACCAGTTCAAAGGTCTCAACCAGATCGGCGACACGGGGTTGCGCGATCAGGTCAACAACCACTACCTGCGCATCTTCGGTGTCTCGCTGGCGATAGGCGTTCTCGGAGCCGTCGCCGAAGCCGGAACCGGCAACGCAATCACGTCGTCAAGCACGGACCTCATGCGTCAGGGACTTGCGGGAAGCATGGCTCAATCGTCCGCCCAGATTCTCGACAAGTTCCTCAACATTCTGCCAACGGTCACCATCCGCGAGGGCCATCGCGTCAAAGTCTACCTGTCGGGCGATCTCGCGCTACCCGACTACAACAATCACAAAATGCCTTCCGATTTGTGAAGGCTCGAAAGGTTAGGAGTCCATGAAGAAAACAGTCCTGATTGCTTTACTCGTTCTCGTGCTGGGAGTCGGTACTGCTTCCGCGCAACTCGGGAACGGGGTCGTGTACGACCCGACGAACTACCAAAACGCAGTGCTGCGCTACCAACAGCTCCAGAAGCACCTCATTCAGTTGCAGAAGAGCTACGACAAAATTACGTCTCATTTGAACCTTGCCTTGCAGATGGCGAAGTTCGTCCAGAACATGCCGGCGCGCTACCGTGCCGTGTTTTCGCAATGGCGGAATGTTAGTTCGCTGAACACGTTTGGAAATACCGGCTCATGGATCAGCGGCATCAACTCCGGCCTGCTACCCAACATCAACACCGGCTACCAGAAGTCCACGACCCAACTACTCCCATACAGCGCGGACCACCTTTCAGGCATGGACGCTTCGCAGCTGGAGCGCGTGCAATCCCAGTACGCATCCATTCAACTTGTGGACGGCGCGAACGTCAACGCCATGTCCACCATCGGCTCAATTCGGGGCAGCGCCCAGAGTATTCAGACGCAGATCGGCAACCTTGAGCAAGACTCGTTCTCGACTGACTCCAACCTCAATAGTGAAGTCTCTGTTCTGAACAAGATCAATGCGGCGGGAGTCTTGACCCTTCGCACTTTGCAGGATTCGAACAAGCTCCTCGCCTCACTTCTCGAACAACAGACCATCGTCGCCAAGCAGCAGCGCGACGCAACAACCAACTCCATCAACGCCGATATTTCCCGCCAAGCGAGCCTTGCGGGAAATATGAACCAGGTCACCGGCACCATCACCGATTCTCTACAAAACTTCCGCATGCCGTGAGGATGCGCCGACTGTGATCCCACGTCGAAGGAGCCGAGCCGTGCAGACTGACTTCCTGCAGTACATCTTTCAGGCAATCAACAACCTGCTCACGCAGAATCTCGGCTTCTTCGACGCTATGGGACAAAACCTCTTCCGCATGTTCGCCACCATCCTCATCGTCTGGTACGGCGTAAAGTCGGCCCTGTCCGCCGCGAGCGGAAAGCAGCCATTCCAATTCGACAACTTCGCGAGCCTTCTACTCACCATCAGTTTTGGCTTCGCTATGGTCAATTACTACAGCACGCCCATCCCTGGCGTGGGGACCAGCTTCCACAACCTCATTACCGATGAAGCGCAATTTCTGTCGAGCAAGATCGACCAGGCGCAACTTCAGACGGTAATAGCACATGTCGCAGATTTTGAATCTCGAATGGATTCACCGAGCTGGGGAGACTTTCTCGGCACAGTCATTTATGTGGTCATAATTATTCTGCTTTCGACGGCTCAAGCCGTCGCTCTGATCGTCATCGCCTACGGCTTCATAGCAACCGCGGTGTGCGTTCTGGTTGGTCCAGTTTTCATTCCGTTCTTCATCGTTCCAAGAATGGAGTGGCTCTTCTGGGGCTGGTTTCGCTGCTTTATCCAGTACGCCTTCTATCAGGTAATCGCTGCGGCAGTCCTATACATCATCGGAAATCTAATCCTCGGCGCTCTGAGTCTGACACCCGCTGGCGCTCTTTCCACGGTCCAACTCCTTGCCTGGTTTCCAGTCCTCTTTATTACCTTTCTGGCGTCCATCTACGCACTCCTGAAAGTCCCCGCTCTAACCAATCATATTTTCAGCGGTACCGCTGGCGGCTCTTCGGCGGTGTTGATTGAAGCAACCGCCGCCGCGGCTGCTACTGCCGCAAGGGAGCTCTAATGGATCGCGATAACACGTTTCATGACGCGAAACGCCTCTACCTCGAATCGTGCGGAGATCCTATGGTCACGAACACCTATCTCAAGATTGCGCTCGCACTTCTCTCCGTTGTTTGTGTAGCACTGGCGCTAATTGATTTGAGGACGATCCGCACATTTCAGAACTTCCGCCCTCTTGTAATTCGGATCGACGACTTGGGCCGCGCCGAGGCCATCAACTATCACAATCTCGAATACAAACCCCAGGACGCCGAGGCGAAGTATTTTCTTTCCCAGTTTTGCTCTCTGTACTACCGCCGGAACCGCTACACCATCCAGAACGATTTCTCCAAGGCGCTTTTCTTCCTCGACGGCAAGCTCGCCAACGGCATTCTCGATGCCTACCGTAAGGACGACATCATCCGCAAATTCCTCACCAATTCCTCCGCCCCCGAGATCGACATCGACGTGAAGAAAGTCGCACTCGAAGAGATGGAGAAGCCGCCCTACCGTGCTCGCGTGGATTTTTACATGGTCTACTATTCGCCCGCCGACCATAGCGAACTGAAGCGCGATCTTTACACCGCGAATTTTGTTTTCGTTTTCAAGACCAACCTGCCCAACGAACTAATCCCTATCAATCCACTCGGAATGACCATCACTTATTTCCGCGAAGACCAGGCATTCAAATGAACTGCCCGATCGCAAGGTGGAGCGAAGTGGTCGCGGTCCGGCACCGGGCAACATCGGCCCAACCTCCGCACGCCACTTCTCCCTTCCATTTGTGGTCCTCCTTCCGACGTGCGCCACATCCCTACCCATCGACCGCGATCCTCGACCCCCCAGGCGTGCTGCTGGAGGGCCTCCGTTGCTTTCCGGCTGCCTCCCCGCTCCCAGAAACAACGGAGAGTAACGGAAAAAACAGGTCTGGGTTTCTCGGAGACTTTCAATGATTGCCAACGTACTGCTCATTGCCATCGCCATCCTGCTCGCGCTTGGCTTCTGGCTTATGGGCGAACTGAGATTCCTTGTTCCCTACAAGCTCGCCCTTTGGCGCGCGTATGCGACACCCATCCTTATATATGCGGGAATTCTGTCGGCCAATGTATTCGCCGCGGTCTTCGTTCTCATTCGCAAGTTTTTCCTCAAGGACACCGGTCGAAAACTCTCCCATCTCGATAAGCAACTTCACGTTGGGCAGACGGAAATGCCAGCGCCGTGGCTTGGTGAGGAGTCCGATTGAAATGTCCCGAGGCTACCAGCCAGAAGAACATCTCGACCCACGAGTGACTTCCGAGGGGCGAAAGCCGAACGCCAGTGCTCCATCCAATACCGATGAAGTTCGTGAGCAGGCATCGAACAATGCTTCGCAATCGCCCAGCCGGGAACCAGAGCGCCAGGGAACGCGCACTCCTGAAACTCGCACAGTTCACGAACTCCGTGGCCGGACCTATCGTCTCCGCAGCTCCGAAATCGCGACGATGGTGGAGCTTGGGAAATTCCGTGTCGTCGCTAAGGAAGATTTATCGGAATTTGCCTATGGCAGTAATGACGACCGCATGAGACCCGACGTTGAGAATCTAGTCCGTCAGGGCCTCGTTGAAATGAAATCCATCCCTCAAGAGGAAACTGGTTCCCGACAATTGCTCACCCTTACAAAGAACGGGCATCGCTTTCTCACGCAAACCCAGAGTGCTGGCAAAGGTCAGGCGCTTTACCACGGCTTCACCAAACCCCGCGAAGCCCATCATGACGCGGATCTCTACCGGCTCTATCAAAAAGCGGCCGCAAAGATCGAAGGTGAGGGAGGTCGAAACCTTCGCGTCGTTCTCGACTACGAACTGAAGAAGCGTCTCTATCACGATCTTGCCAAGCTCAGTGACGACCGCAATTCCGCCGATTCCAAACGCGCCATTGCCGACAGGCATGGACTTCGAGTCGTTCGAGGAAAGATTCCCGTACCCGACGTTCGAATCGAATACGAAACGCAAGATGGAGAACGGGCTCGCGTTGACCTCGAACTTGCCACTGGTCACTACCGTGGCCGAAATCTCACCGAAAAAGTGGGCGCCGGATTCTCGCTGTACGCCCATGCGGATGATGTTTCAAAACTCAAGAGGATTCTGGACCAGAGGGAATTGACGGCGGAGATTTTATCGCTATGAAAATGCCCCAGGAACAAGTCGAACGAATCAAGGAACTTGGCTACACGGAAGCCGAAGCCCGCTTTCTCTACATCGTGGCCGTACATTCAGGATACTTCACTCTCGGCCAGTTTCGGGCCTTCACGAAGACGGCGTATGGGAAACGTCCCACGTCGTTTGCTCAGAAATTGATAAACCGCGGGCATGCCACGGTCCGCGACTACATGCGCCGGGGTTCCATCTTCCATCTATTTTCTCGCACTCTGTACGGCCAGATCGATAAGGACAACCTACGGAACCGCAAGCGCCACTCATTCGATTTCATGCGTGGTCGGCTCGTGCTCTTGGACTTCATTCTGGCCAACCAGGATTTGAACTATTTCGAAACCGAGCAAGACAAAGTCCGCTTCTTCTGCGGCGAGATGGGAATCCCGAAAGACGCTCTTCCTGCGAAGGTCTATGAAGGCGGCCTCGATGGGAAACCGACCCTTCGTTATTTCGTCGATAAGTTTCCGATGTTTTTGGCTTCGCCGTTCTCAGGGGCTCCGCCTGTGGCCACCTTGAGTTACGTGGACTCCGGGTTTGAAACATCGTCCCACTTCGTCGCGCATCTCGCGGCGTATCACAGCCTTTTCCGGGAGCTGAAAACGTTTCGGTTTCTCTACATCGCCTCAAAGGACGCTTATTTTCAAAAGGCCCAGGAGCGTTTTCGTTCACTTGTAAAGCGACCACTCGAATCCGACGTTTCCAGTGAAGTCCTTCGCTACTTCAAGGTCCGCGCCAAGTGGGAGCGCCATGAGTATGTTGTGCCGATTACCGAGGACTTGGAATTCCTCAAGGAAGCCCGACAGCGCTTTCAGGGCGAACAGTTCGACGGGGTCTTCGAGGCGTGGAAGACGGGGAAAGTGACCGAGCAGGAAGTTGGATTGGAATTTTCACGCAAGAAGCCTGAGCAAGCGGTCTTCTTCAGCACCTTTCTAGTGCGTCTGCATGGCTCACCTGTCGATGAAGTGACTCGGCGGGGTGACGGATGCATGAAAGACACACATCACCGATACCGTCACCGTTCGCGTCACCCTCGGGGTGACGCGAAGTTGTTGGGAGCGTAGAGGTTGCACATGACGCGACGATTCATTTGGACACGGGCAAAACACCGGAATGGGCTGGAGCGACCCCACTTTGTTGCCACGGAAACCGTGGCGGTCGCTCCAGCCCATGTGTCTTGCCCGTGTCGAGTTAGGCCAAAGAAAAGGAAGAAAGGAAGGAGAACTCATGTCGATCATCAATAAGCCACCGGAGATGGTGAAGCGCGAGTACGAGTTGCAGGAGCCAATCGCTGTAGCCGCCGAGAAGTACGCGGCGTTCATTCAGAGCACGCCGGATCACGTCGTCAACTCCGCGCTCAAGATGGTGCTCTGGAGGGATGCAGACTTCCGCCGCTGGCGGAAGCAACAGCAAACGCCCGCTGAGAAAAAGGACGGACACGCTACTACAAAGGCGGCGCGGGCGTGATTCAGAGAATCCTTCATGCGAGGCACTTCCTTGCGGGCATCCTCGCGGCGGCCACCGGAATGGTGCTTTATTTTCGAGTGCCATTCCCGGACGCCAATCTCTTTGTTCACGTAATGGCCATTCGGACGGCCTCCGCGTATCTCTTTTTCAAGTACTCCTACATCGTCCTCTTATACACCACACCCTACATCGTCTATTCGATGCTGCTTTCCGGGGTCTACATTTTCGCGCTCAAGGCCACTCGCAAAATCCGTGCAGGCAAACTGCCCATGTACCCGGACCCGGAACGAAGAACAGAACTATCGCTCGTCCTCGGTGAGCTGCATCATCCGAGGAAACAAGTCCCATCGGAAACGCCGCACTGGCTGATCATTCCAGAACGCGGACTCTTTACGGGTATCGTCATCGTAGGCGCAGTCGGATCCGGGAAAACGGCGGCGTGTATGTATCCCTTCGCCGAACAGATTCTAGCGTACAAGGCGACTGATAAAGACAGACGCATCGGCGGACTCATTTTGGAAGTGAAAGGCGATTTTTGTGAGAAGGTTCACGAAATCCTCAAGCGGCATGACCGCGATGAGGACTACATCGAAATCAGCTTGACGTCGCAATACCGATACAACCCTCTCCACAATGACCTCGACGCCTACGCGCTCGCGTACAACATCGCTTCGCTACTCAATAATCTCTTCGGGCGAGGGAAGGAACCATTCTGGCAGCAGGCGTACACCAACCTCGTCAAGTTCATCATCCTGCTCCACAAAGTCGCTTTCGATTACGTAACGCTCTTTGATGTCTATGAATGCGCCATCAATCCCGACTTGCTCGAAAGCAGAATAAAGGAAGCCGAACGTCGCCTGATCGAAGCCGATTCCGCGTTGCTCTGGGAAGAAGAATATCTGAAGTACCCGAAAGACCTCGAACCATTCCACTTCAGGCTCGACACAGAATCCAACCGCTACCGAGCACCGCTCACGCCAGGTCTCGCCGCCGTGCTTAAAGCGAAGGCCGTCCAATGGGAGGCGGAGAATGCCTCACGTAAGAATCCCGCGCCTGCGCAAAAGAAGGCGCAGCTCGAAGCCGTTCAAAGGTGGTTTTATCACGACTGGCGAAGAATTGAGCCCAAGCTGCGAACTTCGATTGTTGAGGGTATTTCGGTATTCCTTTCACTCTTTGACGACAACCCCGATGTGAAGCGCACATTTTGTCCGCCCGCCGAGTGTTACGACCCTCACGCCAACGCCGACTTCCAATTCGGCAAACCGCTGCCTTCGTTCTCTTGGCTAGTCGAAAGTGGTGCCGTATGTGGGCTTAATTTTCCTATCGGCATGAATCCAGGTCTGGCGAAAGCCATCGGGGTGATGATGAAACTCGACTTCGAGCGTGCCGTGCTCAACCGTGTACCGGTGATGGAGAAGAATCCAGAGAGCTACTTCCGACAGGTTCTCTTTCTCTGCGACGAGTACCAGCATTTCGCCACAGTCGGAGAGAGTGAGCCGACAGGTGATGAAAAATTCTTCAGCCTTTCGCGTCAGCCAAAATGTATTCCGATCGTCGCCACCCAGAGCATCAGTTCTCTAAAGTCCGCGTTGCCGGGAGAATCATGGCGGACTTTGCTGCAAACCTTTCGAACGAAAATCTTCTTGTCGCTTTCCGATGACTTTTCCGCGCGAACCGCAAGTGAGCTTTGCGGACGCGAGGACCGACTGAAGGCCAGTTACAACCTTTCGGAAAGCGGGCACGATGCCCAAGTGAGCTTGCTCACCGGCAAAGCTATGTCTCACAGAGCGAACATCACCGCCTCGAAAAGTTACAGCCCTCACCACGATCTTCGCTTCGACGTGAAGGACTTTATGGAGCTGCGTAACGCGCAGTCCGTAACCATTGCCTACGACGGCACGAACCCGATGCCGCCGACATTTTGCTACCTCAAGCCCTACTACAACGATGTGAACAAATCGTACTTTCGCCAGCTTGCGGACGGAGAACTCTAATGAATGGATTTGAAACCATCATCCCGTTTCTCAAGCCCATCGAACACCTGCTCCTCGACCCTTCGATCAGCGAAGTCATGGTCAACAGCCCCGACCACATCTTTATTGAGAAAGACGGATTCGTCGAGCAGATGAAGGATATTCATCTGGGCGAGAAATCCCTGATGGTTGCCGTTAAAAACATTGCGCGGCGACTAGGCGACGACATTTCGGAATCAAAACCTATCCTCGATTCACGGCTCCCGGACGGGAGCCGTGTTGCGGCGGTCATTCCACCGTGCAGCGTGAATGGCATCACTCTAACAATCCGCAAATTCAACACCCGGCACTTCGGCATCGAAGACCTCGTACAAGCCGGGACAATGGAACGATGGCTCGCCAATCAACTGGAAACCTACGTCCTGGCTCGAAAAAACATTCTGATCGCTGGGTCTACCGGTTCAGGGAAAACTTCATTGCTCAATGTCCTCGGAAAATTCATTCCCGCCGATGAACGAATTCTCCTCATTGAAGACACGTCTGAAATTCACATGGGCCAGG
Organism: Acidobacteriota bacterium; assembly: GCA_013287135.1. Lineage (GTDB taxonomy): Bacteria > Acidobacteriota > Terriglobia > Acidiferrales > UBA7541 > Palsa-295. The sequence goes on from JABDEK010000085.1 coordinate 13,451, forward strand.
ACAACCTTGTCCGCTTCGAGGCGCGGCAGCCACAAAACGGCTTGCCCGCCATCACCATCCGAGATCTTCTGAAAGCATCGCTTCGCCACCGGCCAGATCGTTTAATCCTTGGTGAAATTCGTGGCGGTGAAGCTTTCGATCTCTTGCAGCTTCTCAACACGGGACATTCCGGGAGTCTTTCCACTGTTCATGCAACTTCCGCGAAACAGGGCCTTGCACGGTTTACAAGCTGTGTTTTGCAGAGCGGCGTGGACCTGCCTTATCGCGCCATCAAAACCAACGTAGGTGATTCCGTCAATGTCGTCGTGCATCTCGAACGTCGCCCCGGCCGGCGCTTTGTCTCCGAAGTCGTGGAAATCCACGGCTACGATCCCGACAGAGATGAGTACAACTACGGTTTCATTTTCGATTGTCACAAGGAGCTTGTATGAACGTCGCTGAAAAAAGTGAACAGCTTATCCCTTCCGCTTCGGAATACATTCTTGACAATTTCGATGCAGCCGACCGGATCGCGATTCTCGTCCTGAACCGTGATTTCGGCGAAACCATCCAGCGCATCACCAGCGCACAAAAAGCCGCAAGCCCCGAGTTTCAGGCATGGCTCCGCTACAAGAATGCGAACGGCTCGGACATTTATGTAGGTATGAACCCTCTCAAGAAAGATGCCTCGACGCGAACCAAGGACGACATTGATTCCATCAAGCACGTTTACATTGACTTGGATCACGGCGGCCCTGAAGCCCTAGAAGCAATCGAGAATTCCAGCCTCGTTCCGAAGCCCAACTACGTCGTGAATAGTTCGCCAGAAAAACATCAAATCGTCTGGAAAGTCGAAGGCATGAATCTCGAAGATGCAGAAGCCCTCTTGCAGGCGATGACGCGGGAGTTCGGTGGCGATCCCGCAGCTACGGACGCGACTCGCGTTTTGCGAGTTCCGGGTTTCGCCAACAAGAAGTACGAAACGGATTTCTATGTCGTGGCCCGCAAAGAATCGACGGAAACGTACCATCTTCGCGACTTCAAACTACAAATCGATTCGCAGGACTCGCCTCGCTACAACTACAACAACCGCGCCAAACGCGAGTCCTCGCCCCGGAACGATATAAGCCAGTCCGAACACGACTGGGCTTTTGCCAAGCGCGCCCTCGCCCGCGGCGACGACCCAGAAGCGGTGATCCAACGTATTGCTGACTACCGTTCGAAAGACAAAGCCGATCCGATCTATTACGCACGCCACACCGTCATGAAGGCTCAAGCTGAACTTGCGTCACAAAGCGCAAACGAAAGGCCCGAAGAAGGTGACAGAACACAAACAAAGGAAATCGGATTTGACCACTGACGGTCCTCTACATTCTTCACGGATAGACTCAAACTCCGCCGTCGCTCGAGCTGTCTCCATGACAAAGCTCTTGACGACGGTAGAGGTGGCGGAGATGACCGGACTCTCACCAGAGACCCTGGCGCAATGGCGCTGGCTGAAGAAGGAAATTCCATTTGTCCGGCTGGGTAAGAAATGTGTTCGTTACCGGCAGAGCGACATTGACGCGTGGCTGGAGAAGAGGCTAGTGTCGGTTACCTCGGGGGAAAACCCTGAAAGGAGGTAGTTTTGGCAGTCTTTAAACGAGGTAGACACTTCTACTATGACTTTGAATTCGGCGGTCGCCGCTTTCGTAAGTCAACACAACTAACCAACCAACGCGCAGCTGAAAAGGTGGAGTCGGTCCTGAAAACAGAACTGATCCAAGGCACACACGGGCTGCGACCACGTGAACAACCACCCTTATTTGAGGAATACGTCGAAATCTTCCTCCAACGAATCGAGCAGCCGCTCGCTCAAAACACAATCGACCTGCATAACAACAGCCTCAAATTCTTGCGAAAACAGTTCAAGGGAACATTCTTGGACCAAATTACTAAAAGCATGATTGAGGACTACAAGACCAGTCGAGCCAGAGACCTGAAGAAGGGAAGCGAGACCAAGACCGTCTCGCCAGCCACAGTGAATCGCGAGCTTGGCACACTAAAGAAGATTCTCAATATGGCCGTAGACGATGGACTACTCTGGAAAACCCCCGCAAGAAAAGTGCAACCCTTTCCAGAGGAAATCCCGGATGTTCACATCTTGACGTTTGAAGAGGAGCTCAAGTATTTGGCACTTGCCTCCGAGCCCCTCAAGAGCGTCGCCATCATCATGCTTGGGCAGGGAATGCGGCCGGATGAAGTCTTCCGCATGACCTATTCGAACACCGATTTCATCAACCGCACAATCTTCATCGTGCGCGGAAAGACCAAGAACGCCAGACGTACTCTGTCTATGAGCACGGAAGTCTTCGAGATGCTCAAGAAGCGCAGACAGAGCCACAAAAATGACTATTGGGTTTTTCCCAGTTCGAGGAAACCCGGTGTGCATCTCGGGTCTGTGCGCAAAGCGCATGACCGTGTTTGCGACAAGATTGGTTTAAGAGGCGCAATTGATCTATACAACCTGCGTCACACTTTTGCCACCCGGTCCATTCTGTCCGGGACGGATGTGACCATCCTGCAGAGAATCCTAGGGCACTCGGAGATCGGAATGACCATGCGGTATGTGAAGATCGCCGAGCACTACAAAGTAGAAGCGGTTGAAAAGATGGAGAAGTATCGTGCGGTGAAGATGCAAGAAGCTGAGGCGAATTTGGGAATGTTGCAGTAAGTCCCCCCAATTTCCCCCCAATTGAGGGGAAGGATTTTTTAGAGATGCCTGCAAGTCGCAGAAAAGATTGGTCGGGGCGCCGAGATTTGAACTCGGGACCTCCTGCGCCCAAGGCAGGCGCGCTACCAGGCTGCGCTACGCCCCGACAGTTGCTAGCTATTGATTCTACTGCACTTTTGGATTTTCCAGCCATTGATCTGGCGCTGACGTGCACGAAACTGTGCAAATTAGCGCTCAATTTGACTTACTGTGCACAATCACGAGAGTTCCGCGTAGTTGAAAAACAGGAAGTGTTTTTGACACTGGAATTCTCGGAAGCGGCGCACCTTGCCTGAAAAGCAGGCGCGTCCTTGTGCTTAGGCTTCCAAGAACTCCATCGGTTCCAAGCTGGCGAAAGCTTCGTCGATGGGAGTGAAAGGCGCCGTTTCGGCATTTGGGTGGGCTGGGGCGCAGTCTACCTGCCAAGCAGGCGTGCCGTTGGTTGTGGCCCAACCAAATCGCGACCTGGCG
>JABDEK010000085.1:16662-18195 GCA_013287135.1 Acidobacteriota bacterium
GTTGAAATCGGCCCCAAGTCCGGTGCTGTCCTTGAATGTTTTCCGCAGTTCAACCGCTTCCGAAGTGCGGCGTTGGAAGTGCGCGACCATACCAATTTTGTTGAGCCTAGCAGGCTGCCTTTCGGTACCGGCGCTTGCGAAAGCATCCACACTCGACGATGCGGTTGCGCTGCAGCAAAAGGGAAAGCTCAAGAAAGCGCGAGAACTGTTTCGAAGCGCGGCAGCTGATTTTCGCTCAACGGGAGACATGCAGAATCTGGCAACTGCGCTAAGTGAGGCGGGCAAAATCTCGATTTCGCTGGGCGACTATGCAGACGCGATTAAATACGCTTCGGAAGCGGTTGAACTGCGGAAAACATTCAAGGACAGCACCGGACTTGGGGCCGATTTCAACGCTCTTCGGTGGGCCAATCAATATCTAGGCGACTATCCCCTTGCACTTGAGAACTATGAGAATGCGCTGAAAGAGTTTGACCGGGCCGACATCGTTAGAGATGTACAGCAATCGGGCTTAGAGCCCGTCGGCCATCCTTCAATAACGTAGCCTGTTGTTGGCGCATCGCGACCGTGATATAAGAACGTTTTGCTCGTCGCGCCCAGAGTAGTGCCCCCGGACCGCTCTCGAACAAGAGGAGGGGCTGAATGGCTTACGTAATTGCCGAACCTTGTGCTGGCACGAAAGATACGGCGTGCGTAGACGTATGCCCAGTGGACTGCATCCACCCCCGCAAAGACGAGCCGCAGTTTGAAGCTGAAAAGCAGCTCTACATAAATCCATCGGAATGCATCGATTGCGGTGCATGTGTCCCGGTTTGTCCCGTTACCGCCATCTTCGCGCTGGAAGACCTGCCTGACAAATGGCAGAGCTTTACCCCAGTTAACGCCGATTGGTATGCCAAGAAGTAACTGGCCGTCGGTCGCTGGTCTGATTTCTGGGAGCTGCGACCGGACACCACGACCGCGTGGCTATGCGGTCATCCCGGCATGTGCGAGAACGGGCAAGGTGCTCTTAAGCGCGCCGGCTGAAGAACGGTTCGATGTTCGAAGAGGTTTACTTCATACCGGGGAAGGAAGGCACAGCCGAGTAGTCCGGCCTACACCACCGAATTGTGGCGAGGCTGATTTCGCGGGGACGGTGTACAATGCGGCGGATTAGAATCCGAATCAGAATCAAGTCTAGTTCTTGCGTATCGGAGGGAGCTTCATGATTGTCGGTGTTCCCCGCGAGAGTTTTCCGGGGGAGCGGCGCGTCGCGCTCGTGCCCGCCGTGATTCCCAATCTGGCCAAAGCGGGCCTGGAAGTTGTCGTCGAGACTGGGGCAGGCGTTGAAGCCGGCTATCCCGACGCCGACTACGCCGCCAAAGGCGCAAAAATTGTTCCGCAGCGCGCGGAAGTCTTTCGAGCGGCTGACATCATCACGCAAGTCCTGTGCTACGGCTCCAACGATCGAACCGGCAAAGCCGATGTCCCTCTTTTTCATCGCGATCAAATCCTCGTCGGTTTCCTTCGACCCCTCGGCTCCGTCACCACCAT
>JABDEK010000086.1 GCA_013287135.1 Acidobacteriota bacterium
GGGCAAGTTATAGCGCAATTGGCTGAACACCATGTTAGCGTTGGCTGACTTTGGACCATTGCCAGCCTCCCAAGGATAGACCCAAACATGCGCGTATTGCAGCCCCCACTGCACCGACCCCAGGTTTTCATATTTCCAGAGCACTCGTGAGTAGCCGCCCGTAGCCTCCTCGATCAATCGGTCGGCAGCGTTGCTGGCACCTGGAAAACCGAATCCCACGCAGCAGGTGCCGTCGCTGTTTAAGGTAGCGTTCTTCTCCGCGTACAAGCCGCTGTAGTAGAAGTACAGTCCCGTAGCTTTATTCGGTGCAACCTCGAAACCGCTGACCCACGAATACGAATGGATTGGCGAAATGCTGCCATCGGCCCTGACGATTAAGTCGGGAGCTAAGCCGCCGATATAGCGACCCGCACCGTCACCGGCAAAACCGTCCAACACCCAGCGCACGCCTTTCTTGACCTCAACGTTGAAGTTGGCACTGACGCCCCAACCAAAAGCATAATTTTTTCCCGAAACGCTGGTCCCATCCCAACTGCGAAAAGTTCGCATCACTGTGCCGATATCGAAGTGAATTGCGCGACCGCCCATGACCTTGTCGTCGAACGAGCCCTTCAGGACGAAATCCGGAGTCATGTTCGGGACATTCAGTCCGCTGCTGCCGTTGTTGTATTGCGTCGTGAGCGTGCTACTCAGCGCGCTGGGGAATACCACACTATTTGACACCTGCTGCTCAGGGTTCTCGACCGAAAAACCGAACGCCATCTTCTCAGATGACCGATAAACGAGCCGGAATTGCGGATAGCGCCCAACCACAAACCCAGCGACAAAGTTGAGATCAACCACCTGGGGAGCGGCTATATCACCCGGCCACGGAAGAATATCTTCCTTATTCGGTGTCATCAGCGACCACATCTGACCGCCGGCCATCTCCCACTTTCCTTTGCGCCAGTCAAACCAAGCCTGACGAATCCGGAACGGATAGCCGGATTGCGTCACAAGATTTCCGCCGACGGGCGCACCGACAAAATCCATTTCGAAATATCCAGCGATTTGGCTGGATTTTAGGTCGGCGTCCACGCGCAGCGCCAGGCGCGTATTCTGCGGCGATAGACGGAATTCGCTGGTCGTGCCTGGAACCGTGTTGTCGTACAGGATGTTGTTAAAGTTGGTGGCCACGTTGCCGCCGTTGTTGCTCGATCTCCACACCGAGGTCAGTGCAGGGTAGCCGATTAGACGAATCTTCGCAGGGCCTAACTGGAGGGCCGGTGTGGTGGGCGTCACGTCGGCAATTTCCGGACCACGCTGCAACTCTTCCTCGACTTGCGTCTGCTGGGGGGTAAGCGGCTGTTGTTCACTTGGAACGGAGGATGGTTCATTTTGCGCTTGCAAGTAGTTGTCCGTCTTGAGATTTGTGGGCGGATTCGCCGTGTTACCGCTAGTCGCTTCTTGCACCAGGCTCACCAGCATCTTCTTTTGTTCCGTCAAGGCGGACTGCAGCGCCTGGATTTGCGCTTGTTGTTGCTCTAGCGCTTTCTGTTGCTGATCGACAATTAACTTCAGGTTTTCAATTTCGGCACTGTTGCTCGAATTCTGAGCCATTGCCGATAGGCAAGCGACTGAAAAACTCCAAAAAACGGAGACAACAGGAACAATACACTTCATGAGAAGACGCATCTTTAGACTTTTCATTATTCCTCTCCATGTTCTTCCCCCGCAGGCCGTTGCGAGGAGCTTGGGGGAAACGCATGGATTCTATACCTCTGCTCGCAGCGCCTAAACTTAGGAATTGATAAGCAGCGACTCCGAGAGGTTGTGAACGACGGCATTGGGATTGGGCCCAGCGCCTGATTGCAGCGTGACTACCTAACGAGCCAGACCGCGTTGTTGTTCACCGTTCGACTTCGAGTTCCCGCCGGGCAAGAGCTAAGCATTGGTTCCAGTTCCAGCCGCTTACTGGCACGCCACGTGGCCGAATTGGCGGCAGCCATGGCCAACGTGGCGTAGGAGGTTGCGGTAAGTGGCTCACATTCTCTTTTCTGACTCTTTTCTCCGCCGCCCCTATACGCTATACGCGTAAATGCTAAACTTAGTTTAAATATATAACTAGCACTAGGTAGACCACTAATATCCTCTACTTCGTAGAGGATGGCTTCGCCGTACTCAACTCATCCAGCTTCTTCTCAGCTAAGGCAAGTATCTTTTCAAAACCAATTTCACAGGAAACCTTATACACAGGGACACCTATCTTTTTCAGTGCAATGAGTCGCCCCGCCGCCTTGGCAAACCTGTAGCTTTCCGATTTGTTTATTCGTTCTAGGTAACGGATTGCTTTCGAAAAAGCTGCGATTGTATAATCGTTCCTCCTATAACTATCGATGCTCTCGCCCCGGCGTTAGAAAAGTATAGATCTCCAGCTTCCCGCTGGGTTTTCTAGCTCAATTAAATGCCGCTAGAAGCCAATAGGAGCCGCTAGCGCCGACGCTATTCGGCGGATGCGGGAATGGGTTAGATTGGTTTCGGAGAAAGGCGTTCGGGTGCGTTTCATCAGTGTCCTCACGAATTTTTTCGTCATAGAAAGAGACTCGGTACTTGCCGTCCGTAAAGATTATTCGCTCCCGCTTTCTGTAACCTCTAGATTTGGCCTTTCCAAACGTCATTCTCCGCTACTCACCATAATCTTCAGTATCTGTGTATACCTACGGACTCTACGGACTACCCTTACTGTTACCTCTACATTGTTTATAGGTATAAATAGTATTTCCCTCTGGACTGGCGCTGACTCGCGTTGCATCGCTGTGTATTCTTTCGACGAGCAGTCACCGTCGCTGCGGGATGATTTTTCAAAGACCGCCGCGTGATAAACTCTCGCAATGCCGCTCTCGGAAATTGAGGCAACATCGTCAGGAAAGTGGTTGACCGCTTCCTGAACCTGAAGGAATCGACTGAGCGAAAAGCTTTGGTAATCGAGTTTCAAGACCCCGATGCAATCAACCGCTTAATTGGATGGCACCTTCTGAAGACGTTGGACGGTAACTTTTATCTTCCTACGACTTTGTCGTTTCACTATTGCGAGATTCCTGAAGTGGAAGCGCTGGCAAAGCGCTCAGTAGAGGTACTCGCGCAGGTTCTAAGAAAGCAGTACATTGAGGACAGGCCCGACTTCACCCAACGGGAATCAGTGAAGAAATTGTGAACCTGAAAAACATTGGCACGCTTTGAGATGACTACGTTAGTCAACATGTCCCATGGCCTGTGCAGGATTCAACGGGTGGCATCATCAATTGGAAGTCCCCTTCCCCACCTTGCCGGTAAGCATTAATCAGGCATTGACCTCTCGATGTTGAGATGGATCTCGGCTTTACTGGGATTGAATTCCAGTATAAAAACTGGCGGGCTGCTTGCTCAGGAGGTTGTTATGAAAGTATTTGCCAGCCAGCGCTTTTTGGCTATCTATTCGGGGGTTCTTACGCTGGTTTTCGCGATCACGGTGGTTTGCGGGTTTGGAGCGCCGCGCGACGCGACGTTTGACCAAATCACGGTGCATCGGATCAATTTCGTCGAGCCGGACGGAACGCCGCGACTGATTATTTCCGATCGGGCCGAGTTTCCGGGCGAGTACATTCACGGAAAGGAATATCGGCGCTCTGACCGAAGCGTTGTTGCAGGAATGCTATTCATGAACGATGAAGCCACCGAGAATGGAGGGATGCTGTGGGGCGGGCGAAAAAATAGCGATGGGAAGATCGAGAACTTCGGGCACCTGAGTTTCGATCAGTACGACCAAGATCAAATCTTCACGATTGACTCGGGGCGAGAGGGTGAGGATAGGTTCTCCGGAATCCAGATTGACGACCGTGGCGACTATCCAATTCAAGAGGGGATCGAAGCGGGCTCACGGATAAAAGCACTACCGCAAGATCAACGGGAAGCAGAATTGAAGAAATTCCTCGCCACACACAGGGGTGACGCCAATCGGATTTACCTTGGACGTGCGCCGGATAAATCCGCGTCACTTCGCATGAAGGACGAGCAAGGGCGTGATCGCCTGGTGCTGCGCGTCAATGCCGAGGGCAATCCGGTTATTCAGTTCCTTGACGCGAATGGCAAGGTGACCAACGAATTTACGGGGAACAAGTAGCCTCGTGATTCGCGCTCCACTGGCGGCGAGCAGCTTCGTGCCTGATGAGAGTTTGATATAACCGGACAGTACTTTTTAGTAGTATTCCACTTTTCCGGTTAGCACGTTTAATCAGGTATGTGGCGTGCGACAATGCCTATACCCTGGAAAACAAGTCTCCACATCAACGCCCGCAGATTACGCTTTTCCATGTCCTCTGGGTCTCCTTCGTTATCGTTTGTGCGTTTTTCGCCGGTCGGAAACTCGTGCTCTATTGGGGTAAGGGGGGCTGGGTAGCGGGTGGGTTGATAGGGATATTCAGTAGTGTTTTGCTGGTCTATGCTTTGGTGGTACTGGCCGAGGTCTATTATCGGGCTCGGCCGCTCCGCCCGGCCTGTCGACAAGGAAAATGCCATTCTGCAGACTACGAGATTAAAATCGTGACAAAGGAAGGCTCTTGGGAATCTGAAAATCGATGCAAATGCGGTGAGACATATGTGAGGAGAGGAAATCGGTTCATGCTTCTCCGGTCGGATGGTTCCACTCAGCCGTATGTGTTGCGAAAACCATTTCACAACTGGGAACCTGATAAGTAGTCATGAAAAATCTAATTGACGTAAGGTGGATTAAATTAAAGGGCATGCTCTTTCTGTTGCTAGGGCTGCTTGCGGCGGCTTTCCTTTTCTACGAGCACCCCACGCTTAGCGTAGCGTTTCTGATGGTCGTTGCTGTGTGGTCATTCTGTCGGTTCTATTATTTCGCCTTCTATGTAATCGAGCACTACGTGGACTCGGGTTACAGATTTTCCGGGCTTCTATCTTTTGCTCTCTACCTGATACAGAAAAAAAAGGGCGCCCGGACCCGTGTGTGAGAGTTTCACGTTGTGCTTCTCAACACTATAGGAGCCTTGTAGTGTCTCTCTGGGATTTGCTGACTGTCCTCTGTTGCGAGATGCCTATTGTAGGTGCGGTGGGCTCGGCAAACCTCGCAAGAGTCTGCATCAAGTGGCATTCGGTTGTCGCGGGCGTTGTTGCCATACTCTGTGGCTTGCCTTTGACTGCTTTGCTTTTTCTCGTTTTCAGGACACGGTGGAACGGTGAGTGAAGCTCTAGCACGAGGCTGTGCGAGGATTTTTCTTCTGAAAGCATCGTGACGAATAACGCTTACGAGGAACAATGGAAGCGGATGCGGCGAATCCATCGCCAGCTTTTCCTTTATTTCTTGATTGGTCCGATTGGCTTCGCATTCAACCACTTTTTTATTGACCCTACGAACCGAGTGTCATTTCTAGCTACTCCAGGCTTTACGATATTCGTTGTGATTTGGCTTTCATTCGGCGTATGGACAGCTATTAAATACAACACCATGCCGTGTCCCCGGTGTGGGCGCCCTTGGAGAGGAGAGTGGTTCTCGCTATCGCGTGTGGGACCGTGGGGCGTCCTTTTCCTGCGTCACCAGTGTCCTCATTGCGGATTGGTGTTGCCTCAATGATTTGGGCTGACGGAATGAGACCGTGGGGGCTCTCTAGGGCGCTGCGAATGGGAGAATAGTGCCCGATTAGCCGGCACGACTTTGAACGGACATCCTCTTGAGTTACGATTTTTCTAGCAGGGCGTCCAGATATGAACAAAAAACTGGTGGCCGACGTCTCAGCCTCTGCAAGCTTAATCTGCCCGTTCTCATTCTGGCTCGGCTTTGGTCTTAGTCACATGCCAAGTCTTCCGCAGTTGAATCTCTCGCCCCTTCACTGGCTGGGAGTAGAAGCATTAGCAGTGGTTCTAGCTATCGTCGCGGCGCTACTTCGTTCAAGAATTTGGCCTGCTTCTCTAGCTGCTTCGCTGGCCATGTTATTGTTCACCATGTATGTTGTAGGTTCATAAAATCGTTTAGCGAAATTTGAGTACGGCGAGCCAAATGTTCAGTTATCCGACTCTAATCAGTTAGCCCACCAAAACGCCTTCGGACAAGGAAAAAGCTGACGGTAAAATAAATTACGCTGGCGACACACGGAGCAACTAAATTGCCAGACCATATGAACAATCCACCCAGCATAAGGCCGATTATCAACTCAGCGAGAGTGCCTCCCTGCCTGATCCTTGAAGGAAGTCCACTCAGGTGTGCCAAAAGGAAAGCGAATGCAGATAACAAATTTGCCATAACTGAGTTGTAGCCGTTCTGGTGCAAGGCAACTATACAAAATGCTCTCCAATACTCTTCGACGAAACCGCCGCTCAGGAAAACAGATATCCACAAAATAGTGGATCCATGTAGAAAATAATCGTTCATCTCACTCGATGCCGCAGAAGGTGACAGCAAAGAAAAAAGACGCCGAACCGCCAGCATTATTACGCCCCCGGCAATTCCTAACGCGACCGGCCCTACCCACACACCTGAACGTGGCGCAATGGGAACGACTTGCCAAAAGGAGCTTCCAGCAAGGCCGCGTAGAACGAGTAATAAAAGGGCATATCTAGCGAGGAGGAAGCGTCTCCCTGAATCTTCAGTTTTCCTAGCCAGATCTGGCGGCGGAAAAAATGATCGGTTTTCTCTGGCCCATCGCCCACCCGCGTTGAACCAATTGAAAACGAAAGTTACGATAGCAGGGTAAGCGGCAAGTGCAAAATATGCCTTAAGTTCACTCATAAGATGCCTTCGAAGATAACGCGCTTACCGCGTTTAAGAAGCTGTTTATTCGTTATAGGTCGAGACTCGCGGACCTGATGATTCTGCTTCCTACTGTGTATTCGTTTAAGACAGAATCGAATAGCTTCGGCTCTCTGATTTGTTTATTCGCTCTACCGTAGGACTACTCCCGCCATAGCGAGGACTGTGCAATCGTTCAAGTGATCGCCACTTCGCCCGAAAGCCCGGATTTGAAAAAAAGGCAAAAATTCACGTTCCGGCAGGCTTACGCTGCTCAATTAAAAGCCGCTAGGCGCTAATAGCAGCCGCTGGGGCCAACGCCTTTTGGCCGGATGCGGGAATATGTGGGATTGGTATCGGAAGCGCGGCGTTTGGAAGCGCATTATAATATGGTTTCGCAATATTTTCATTTCACAGTTTCGACCGGATTGTCGCCTCGCTCAACTTCTTCTCACTTTCTGAAAGCCAAACTTAACTCTTGATTCCAGAATTCTAGTACCTGCTCTTCATTCCATACTCTGTACCTGTATTCCAATACGGTGTGTAGATAGAGATAGTATTTACGTCCGGCAGGATGTGATGACCCGCGCATCGCCGCTGTGCATTCGTTCGACACGGACAAGCTGTCTATTGGAGTGCAAGCGCGATGTTTAATCGAACTCCTCCGGTTTGTGCTGCGTTAATCAGGAGTAGGACATCGAATGGGAATTTGGGGTTAGACTTGGGAATGACGAAAAGTATTTTGCTCGGCCTAGGTGCCGTCTTGGTGACGGCTACGTTGGCGATTATCGCGGAAATAATCGCATTTTTTGCGGGCCAGCCGCCCGCGGCAACGGGGTCGCCTAATTCGGAAGTTGGTATCGACCTCGTGGTCCTTGCAAAAGAGAAACTGTTTACCCCCACGGGTCACATGGCCGGAGCCGTCATCTTCACGCTTACTATCCTGGTGAGCACTCGACGAGGAACTCAACAGTCAGGACTTTGAATAAGTCGGCTATTCCACTTGTGCGGTTTGTGCGTTATCGGGCGCTAGACTGTAAAAATGCCGGTTCCGCAGAAGCGGCGTCGGTTCGCGTTTGACACCGCTGGTCGGGAGGAATACGCTCGGCTTTAAGGAAGTCCAAGACGGAAATCACCCTACTGAGGATTACACGATGCGGCTCACTAACATTGCGGCAAGCATTCTTACCTTGGTGTTTGCGGGATATGTAGGAGTCACGACGAAGGCACCATCCAATCAGCCATCGGGCCAACCATCGAATCAGCAGAATCCGCCGCAAGCTCAGGGACCGCTGCAAGTTCAGACCAACGTCGTCAACGTGTTCGCGACGGTTCGCAATAAGCAGCACGGGATCGTCACCGATCTGACCAAGGATGATTTCAGGGTCACGGAGGATGGCGTCGAGCAGAAGGTGGAATTTTTCCAGAAAGAAGTGAATATGCCGATTAGGCTGGGCATGCTGATTAACACCAGCGCCAGGATGGACCGGATGATTGACGCGGAACGTGACGCCGCTTCGCGATTCCTGCGGGATGTGATGCGTCCGAAAGACGAGGCCATGGTGATTACTTTCGACTTCGACGTGGACCTCGTTGCTGATTTGACGCAGGACACTTCCGTGCTCGCCAGTGCAATTCACAAACCCCGTGTGAAGCTGAAGCCGGTGGGCGGAGGCTGCGTGGTGACGGCTGGACCGTTTCCAGAAGAAAACAATAGCGGCTGCACGGTCCTCTACGACGCGATTTACCTGGCCTGCCATGAAGAACTGGCTACCGAAGCCGGACGGAAGGGCCTGATAATTCTGACCGACGCAGAAGATAGCGGTAGCAAAATGCGTTTGCAGGACGCTTTGGGGGCGGCGCAGCGGGCCGATGCGGTCATTCACGTGATTTTGATTTCGGATCGCATGGCAACATTCGGAACGGAACCTGGGGCGGCGCAGCGCATGGCGGAAGACACCGGCGGGCGCGTGATTGATGTGCACAACGAAGAGTTGCTGGAAAAGGCGTTCGACGCACTTTCCGAAGAACTGCGCTCGCAGTACGTGCTGGCCTACTATCCCACCAATGTCAAGCGCGATGGCGTTTTCCGCAAGATCCAGGTGACCGTGGCTCGTCCTGACGTGAAAGTTCTGGCACGCAAGGGGTATTACGCGCCGAGCACGTTGGGGAACTGAAAGCCCTCCGCACTCTTGACATCCTTGTCGTCATTGCCGCCGAAGTCGAATATGTGGAGCTTCATTACTTTCCGGGCAGCGTAGAAGAGCCGACCGGAGACTCCGTTTCGTCTGTCAGTGGACGATTAGAATCAGGGGTTAGCTGGGTGGATTACCCAATCTCCAGTGCACCGGTTGGTTTTCCGATTGGCTTTCTCCTACTATGTGAGTGCTGTGGGATACGTGAAATGAGAACCGTGCTGAAGCTACTGGTTGCCTTATTGATAGGAGCGCCCCCTCTGGCCGCTCAGTCAGTTCAGGACTCCTCAGTTGCTGCACAACCGCGAAACGCGACTTACTGCGAAATAGCGAAAGACCCAAAGGTTTACAACCATGAATTCGTGCGTCTGAGCGCTTTTCTGACGCACGGATTTGAGGATTTCGGCCTTGCTGAACCGAATTGTCCCGCTCCCCCGGTGCACTTCTCTATTTGGGTTATGTACGGCGGCAAAGCCGAGTCGAACACAGCCTATTGTTGTCCAGGAGAAACAGGAGGCGAACAAAGATCTGAGCCTTTGGTGGTAGAAGGAATAAAAACTCCTCTTGAGAGCGACGCAATGTTTCAGCAGTTCACGGATCTTCTAAAGAGAGAGCGCGACACCACCGTGCGCGTCACGGTTGTGGGGAGATTTTTCTCCGGAAAAAAGCTAGCGATTAATGGTTCGACATATTGGAGAGGTTTCGGACATCTTGGTTGTTGCAGCCTGTTTGTGATTCAGCGCGTGGAGCGCTTTGAACCGCACACAAGATCCGACCTCGATTACACGTCAGAGGCGGGCTGGTATGAGAAGGAAGGGTGTAAAGCCAGCAGCTTCCGTTGGGTTAGGCATATCTCGATCTCCGATGGGACGGCGGAACAGGCTATTGGAGAGCAAAGGTTAGCCGACGGCGGCGCGCAAGCTTGGGCATTCGACGACCCCCGACGAGTAGCGGTCGAATCATTGAAGCCCTACTATAAAGACCAAGTCCCGACTCTCCGCGAAATAACAAAGAGTCCTGAGCGACAAGTATTCAGCTGGAGAAATGGCAAAAAGTCCATAGCTATCGTTGTAATTCGACCTTACTGGCTTTCGTTCTACGCAAGTGGAAGTGCCGTTGCTTGGGTAAGTACGACGATTAAAGAGGCAGACTGCGATTTAGTCGGATAACCGGACATTTCAAGTAGATCTTTATTTGTCCGGTGAGCGCAACGTTAATCAGCGGCTGTTCCCACAGTCTCAGTCCTCTGTGTATATTTGGGCGGGCGAGTTCCGAATGTTTGCGGCAATGATTTTGGGCTTGGTCTACACTGAAGATGTTAGGCAAACAGATTGACGACAGACAAAACACTTCTTGCTGACGAACCGGAACCTCTCAAAACGCGAGGGAATTCCCGGAGCGTTTACTCCTGGGTTCCGAGCGCCTTCTTGGGCGCATTTCTTACCGTTATTTTACTGGGAGCGGTGATATGGCTGTCTAGCGGGCTCGGGCTGTTGCACCTGATGGGCGTTTTGCGCGGGGGACGCACGCAGTTCAATGTGGATCAGCCGACCGTGGTTCATCAAATTCAACAACTTCAGCGGCTGGAAACCGTGAACTATACGATGGACAAGATTATTTCGGGCGAACACGCGAATGCTTATCTGCCGAAATTCCTGGCGGGTGATCGCTTACTCCTAGTGGTGCATGGAGAAGTGGTCGGGGGCATCAATCTCGCGAATTTGCAGTCAAGCGACGTGCTAATACAAGAGCAGAAAGTGTCGATTCACCTACCTGCTGCGGAGGTCTTGAGTACGCGAATCGATAATGCAAGAACGCGAGTATATTCACGTGACACCGGACTTTTCTCTTTCCCGGACCCCAACCTTGAAAGCGAAGTCCGTGAAGAAGCTGAGCGCCAACTCCTGCGAGCCGCGGTGCAAGATGGCATCCTCAAGATCGCTGCGGACAACGCGCGAGTCACAATTTCGGGCATGTTAAAGGGCCTGGGGTTTCACGAAGTGGATATCCACTAGGATTTTCGGATGAGCTTACATGCCGTCGCCTAAGTCCCGATTTTAATAGAACTGGATGGTTCATTTTCCTGTCAGACGCGGCGTATTATGGACTATTAACACTTCTGATTCTTTCCTTGCTAACGCATCGCCGTACAAAAATATCCTGACTGAAATTCATCTCGGATTCGGTTCGGCCCGAAAATCATACTGCCTGATAAGTCGGATAATCTACTTTTCCGGTGTGCCCATTAATCAAGACTTAGGCGCTTCCTGTCCGCACGGAGATTTCATTCCACCTTTTGCGCGATTTCAAGCTGAATGCGTTTAGCTAGTTGCAGCAGCGCTTCGCCGTAATCGCCTGTTTTGAGCATGGGCACCATCTCTCGCCCTAGACGATCAGCCTCTTCGTCGGGCAGTACAGATTCAAGGCCGAGGCCAACGGCAATGCGGTATTGCCGATCCATGACGGACAACAGAATCAGAAGTCCCCGATTCGTTCCTTTGTGCCCCACACCCCAGAGGTTTGCCAATTGAGTTGCAAAATCTTTGATCGGCTCCCCTTCGAGCGACTCAATCGTCACGATGGCTATTTGAATTTCCTTTTTCTGGTCTAGGTCCTTACAGATCAGATCGAGTCGCGATTTATCCTCCGAATCGATGACTCCGGCGAAATCGTTTACGTACCCAGTGGGCTTATAACGATAGACTGGCTTTTTTTCAAGTTCTTGCGACGCGTCTGATGTGGGTAGCCCGCCCTGCGTGAAAACAACCGACACCGTGGTATCCACTTGAACCGCTTTGCCGTTGATGAGCGTGGGTTTGTACCTCCATTGGCGCACAGCGTCCATAGCGGACTTCATCAGCAGGGGTGGCCCGGAGACATATTGAAGGTCCTGAACTGTGCCGTCTGTGCCGATGATGCAGTGAAGGAGGACTGTACCGCTAACGTGTGCACTCTTCGCAACCGCCGGGTAAACGGGCGCGACTTGATACATCAAACTTGTTTGAGCCACATTTCCACCAACGCGAACCGGATGCGTAGTTTCTGCGTCTGCGGAGCTGTGCGAGGAAGGCTCCGGTGCGGAAGATTGTGACGTTGGAGTTCCCTGCGGCGAAGATGTCTGACCCTGCGCGAGAGCTGCTGTCGCCATCAAGATTACGAGCGCGAATGCGCTTGCGAGCGGCGTGCCCACCTTTTGTACCCTTGCTAACTGCGGTGGACAGATCAATAACAGACGAGTAAGCCAAGAGGTCTTTAACGGTATCGCCTTCACTTCAAATGTTCCTTGAACCGAACGTACGATAGCTTTCTATCACAATTCGGAGCTTGTGCCTGATTAGACTCTTTGCGTATTCTCGGCGTATTAGTGGTGTTGTTTTTTGCGGCTCTAGCCACCGTAGCTTCCTTGTGTTCAGGAGGAAACTCCGACACTATTTCAGTCAGGCTCTTTGATGGAACGACCGGCAAGCCTATGGCCCGGGTCTCGATACTGGTGGGAGTGCCAGCGGGAAATAAGAACGCGAACCAATTAAGAGATATTACAAATTCTCAAGGTACTGCAAGATTCAACCTCTCCGACCTGATTCCTGACCAAATCCATCCAAATTCTGGGCCTGATGTCGTCATGTGTCCGAGCTGGACGTTCACAACCGAGCAAATCTTGAAGACCGGAGTTATAGCTGATAATAAATGCGCGGGTAAGAATTTCGAGTACGACGGGCATCCGATACCAGGGAATTGGTTGTATTTGCAAGGCGCTTGAGCATGTGGGAAAGATTCTGGCGTGCCTGGTAAGTTCATACAGTCCGTACGCGCGTTAACCATGCACGGCTACGAGACAGTCACCATCGTCTGAGCCTAAATCTTTCCTTGGTATGCGTCGTACCGTTGAAGCCATTGAATTCTGTTGGTCTCTATGTACCGAACATCGTTCGAGGGTTCAGACACGGGACTCTGACTGAGGAATTCTGCAAGAGTTCCACCACGTATCCAATATCCATTGGCGTCGAACCGAAGGATTGTGGCGTCCATTATCGTGTCGTGCCCATGTATTTTGAAAACGACACGTTGGTTTAAGAGCGGGTCAAGTTGCATGCCTCTGCCTCATTGGGTTGACTGGTCCGGGTACTCTAATTCTAAGTTCGTCCTGCGCTACGAAGGTCGCTTGAGCAGAGAATCGAGCTTCTTGGTCCATTCTTTGTCACTAAGGTCGAAACTTAGCGTTTGAAAACAGTCACAATCTTCAACCTGACAACGCATTTCTCCGCCCTTGGCAAGGTCGTTGCTGTCGTAAGCTATTACCACATGCGGGTCAAAGGGATGACCGCATACTTTGCAGTTTTCGTTCTCATCGTCACGGGCGTCGGGGTTGTGTTTGTTCATGGGATTGATTTATCACATTGAGCGGCTCTGGCCAGTACGTTACATCTGTAATCTTTGCTACCGACTACCGACACCCTATTGGTTGTCGGTTTCCGACAGGCGCGTCATGAACGCGCGGTTCCATATTCTTTCTATCCGCGTAAAGCCGGTTAATCCTTGGCTGAATAACCCAAATTCCTACTGGAAAAAACCAAAGAAGAAGAAATGGTCCCGCATAATCGAAGAACGAAGTCGTCGGCTTGCCCGTCTCTGCCACTACAAGACTGTTAGATACGAAATATAGATTGTGCAACATACAGAACAGAGCCAACAGGTGCGGCAGAAAAATAATGGCGAACGCCCGTGCCGAATCCAAGTGGTCGAAGAAGGCTAAGGAGGCGACAGCATAAACAGCGGAGTAGATGAGGGTAAAGCGAAAGGAAGGAATTTTAATTCTCAACGGCGACGGAAGAATCGAATGCAAGAACGAACCCATTGACCACAACCAAGCTAAATAAACGTAGATGACTGACGCGCTGGCCAACGCAGATGGAAGAGAAACTGTTAATGGCGCGAAATGCAAAGCCACTGCTTCCGCTACAGAACTGATGCAGAATACTAAGAAAACCTGCCAATGCTTGGCACGGAGAAAAAATGTCTCAATCGTGCTCATGTTTTTTCCGAACCCCGTCACCTCTTCGCGAAATTGACCCGCAATGAGCGTTTATATCATGGTACAGAGGGGTTACATTACTGGTACTTATTAACTCCTTCTATGAGAAGGCCGATCGATGTCAGGGCACAGTTTTGGGTTTGCTGTTCGTGCCATGATTTTCTTTCTATTCAGCCAAGCCGCCCCTGTCGCCATCCTTCTATCCGCACTCTTTAGTGAGCGATATTCGCTCGGTGATGAGAGGAGGCTCCGTTATCGACTTTTCCGGCTTGAGTAAGCCCACGATCGTGAGTGCTTTCCGCTGTTTTTGGGACTTTCGGGTGAACGAGTTGCGATATAGTTATTATGCGTATGGATTCAGTTAGCTTTAGACGTCGTCTCACGGAACGTACGGAGGGAGCAGCAAGATTTTGCGTGAAGTTCGGTTTGATCTTGCTGTTTGTCACGTGCTGTTCACTAGCCCTCGTATCGTACGCTTGGGGACAGACCGAATCTGTGGCGTCAGTCAGACGAGACAATCTCACTGCTAAAGATGCCAAGGCTCTCGAAGAAGGATTGAACCTAAACCCCGACAATCTCGCCGCACGAGACCAACTCATTCGCTACTACTTCGAAGAAACGCTCACGTCTCAAGCGCCGGAACTCGAGGAAAAAAGGGACAAGCATATTTTCTGGCTGATCGAACACCATCCTGAATCCGAGATGGCGGGTGAGCCCGAAACGGATATTGTGCCGACGACCTCCGAAAGTATGGAGGCATACCAACGCGGGAGGCAGTTGTGGCTGCAGGCGGTGGACAAGCATCCGGACAATCAGCGAATTCTATGCAATGCTGCGCAATTCGTCTTGTTATTCGATCGAAAGATAGGACAGGAACTACTGGAAAAAGCGGTGGCGCTCGATCCCGGCGACGTACAAGCCGGGTCCAAGCTGGCCCAATCATACGAGCTCGAGCGAGCCCAAGTCACTTCGCTCGGCGAGAAGACATCGTTGGCGCAAAAGGCGTTGTCGGTTCGAGAGCGCGGACTGGAACGGGCTGACAGCGAACATCGATTCTATGAATTGAAGGACCTGGCCTTCTCCGCATTCGAAGCCGGTGAAATCGCGAAAGCTCAACAGTACGCGTCGGAGCTTTTGCAAGCCGCCCCAGAATTCAAACACGATTGGAATTACGGCAACGCACTTCACAACGGAAACATTATTCTCGGGCGCATTGCGTTGCGGCGCGACGACATCGCGGGCGCCAAGGAGCATCTGCTCGCGGCGGGCCAGACGCCCGGGTCGCCACAGCTTAATTCCTTCGGTCCGAATATGATTCTCGCGAAAGAGCTTCTTGAAAAGAATGAGCGCGATGTGGTCTTAGCTTATCTGGAGTCCTGCGAAAAGTTTTGGAAGATGGACCGCGGTAAATTACAGAGTTGGATCGCTACGATAAAGGGAGGGGGAACGCCCGATTTTGGCGCCAACCTGCTGTATTAACATCAACGCAGTGTCCGCATGATCCCGAATGGCCTTCCAATCCCGCCGAATTGGATGGACCCTGGTGTTGCGCCTTTGCTCCTAACTCCGGATGAGTCGGATAACCGGAGAAGTGATTCTTTATTTGTCCAGTTTGCGTTAATCAGGCATCTGAATATTTGAACGCTCGGTCTGGTTGTTACCTTGCCACTGATGTCGGTGTCCGATAATTTCAGTTCCGCTATACTGTGCGGCGAGGAGGCATGGTCACATGAGTCGAGCGTGGATTCGTGTTTCAATAGCCCTGCTCGTGGTACGAACTTTCGGCGCGGAAGGCTCGGCCACCGGCCGCATAGCAACGTCAAAATCCGAACCTTTTCTGCACACACCGCAGAAAAAGTTCGGCACCCGCACAGGTCGGAACTAAGTAGTGAACTGGTGGTGTGGCACTATCCGCTCGGGCCATATCGAGTCGCAAAATCATGGAGAAACTGGTGGCCCATCCGCCTATGCTAAAGAGCCATTGTTTCCCGTCTTTATTGCTAGTGAGGCTGTTGCATAGGGAGGGATTGGACATAACCCTTTGGACCATAGTCGAAGTAGCTCATTAGGCCGTTTGGATCTTTCAGGAAATTTTGCCGGATCTCTCTGCGCGCGCCGAGATTGTATCCGAACTCGAGACGCTCTCGATTCCCGAAGGTCTGGCTGGCAATCATATTGAGCGAAGTATATTCATTCGTGATGACCGGAGTTCCAGCGGCATCGACAACGGAAAGCATTTCATTTCTGTCGTTGTAGGTATAGGACTCTGATTGGCCTTCCGAATCGCGCACCCTCACTAGCTGTCCGCTGGAATTGTAATCGTACTGCACGGAACGACCTCCTGAGCCCGTAATTCGGTGAAAGCGGTGCGCGGCGTCGTGTTCAAAGTGCAGCCATTTTCCCGAAGGCGTGACGATACTAAGCAAATCGCCGGAATCGTCGCGGGCCATCTCATATTTATGTCCGGTAGGATCGACGAAGCCAGTCAGCACAGTTACGTCGATGTCCTGAGCTTTTGCGCGATAGGGAAAATAGTACGTCCATCCATCCTTGGTCATAACGCGCCAGCCCGCCCCTTCAAAGACGGCGTTGGTGAATCGTCCCGGAGTCGTAGCCCGATAATTTTCGGAAGGTTCGCCAGGTTTAGCATTTATATGCACGAAGTGAACGCGGCCGCCACCCTCCTGAATTAAGTCGACGAAAGCATCCATTTGACCTATCAGGAAAATGTCCAGAGAGTCCATGGTTCCGGCGCCGAACTGGCGAGGTCGATCATCGCCATTGATATAAACGCGCGCAAACTGGAGAGGGTATTCGTCATCAAAGTAGAAATCGATCTTGCGGTCCAAAAATAGTCCAACGGAGAGATCTGCATTGAAATATTCCATGTGGGTGTTTGGCGCAGAATAGCCCACGCCATCCATGGTCCAGGAAGTAGGTTTGCCCGGAGCGACAGTGATGCCAATCAGGGGTGCTCCTCCATTTTGCAATGAGACCCAGTGGCCTTTCGCGCCGATGATTTGGCCGCTCATATAATCCACCTGTTCGCCCGAAAGTACGCCCGCACTGAGAAGGCTGGTGTAGTCGCTGCTGAGCGGCAAATTGAAATATAGAATGGCGATATTCTTCGTAAGCATCTTCTGAAGCCGGCTTGCCAGCAACTCCTTGTTCCATTTACCGGGGTAATCGGTAGGCTGCAAACGCGCAGCGGATACAACGGCGAAGCGCCCTTCGACACGGAAGTTCTCGGCATAACTCCAGTCAAATGCGCCGATGAACATGTCCTGTGAGGTGACGCCAACGAGAATGGCGGACGGATCGCTCGATATATTCCGATATGAACGAGAAATTAAATCGATACATTTTTCGGCGACATACTGATGACGCTTCTGGTCCTGCTCTGCAGGACTTAGCTGAACCGGAGAGAGAATCTCGACGTCAACGCCGAGCTTGGCTCGGTAATACGCAGGCGCCCAATCCAAGGATTCATCCGGCGCGAGACTAAGAGGAATGAGATAAACCTTCTTTGAGTTCACGGGAGAAAGTCGTAAGCGGGAGGGAGTCGGAGTCAGGTCAATTATTGACCCACCCTTCGCCGGCGCGAAAGTCAGACGAGAAAATTCCCATGCACTCCCGATACGATTCGCGACTCCGTAAAGCTTGCCGATTCCAGCCGAGCCTTCTAGGGCGACTGACCATTCCGCGAAGTCCGAGCCATAGCTCCGCAGCGCTGAACCGATCGGAAAACCGCGGGTCTCGATTGCCGTACCGAGAATTTTTTCCAAAGCGGGTGAGGACTTGGCAAGGTTGACGGAACGGCGGTAGGCATCGGACGTCAGCAAACGGCCATAGAAATACAGCGGTAACGCGAGCCACAAGACGTGCACGAGAAGATTAATTTTTAACGATCGACTGCGTTCCTTGGCCTTGGTGGAGGGAGTATTCGGTTCATTAGGGACATATCCATATCGTGGAAGGGTTGCCGCGCCCGAAGAGGAATCGTCTCTTGTACTCGTCATTTAGTCTGAATATCAAGTTAAATGGACGCATGGTATGGTACTCAGGCGTTAAGATGTCCTTTTGATTAA
>JABDEK010000087.1:0-272 GCA_013287135.1 Acidobacteriota bacterium
AGTCAGGCAAGTCGCAACAGGCTGTGCTTCGGAACGTTCACTCTTGCCGTATTCCAATTCATAAAACGAAGCACGGTTGAGGTAGAATGCCGCCGTCCTCCGCAACCAGTAAGTACATCTCGGCTAATGTGTAAACCAACGGGAGAGATAACATGGCTACGTTTTTTCTGTTTTTCATCGCCATCATTGTTCTGCTCGCTTTGAGCATAGTGCTCGGTTCGTTTTTCACCGTTGAGACGGCACAGGTAGCCATCGTTCAGCGGCTCGGAAAA
>JABDEK010000087.1:337-17931 GCA_013287135.1 Acidobacteriota bacterium
CCGACGCTGTCGAAGCCGCGTTCTACAAACTGTCCGACCCAGTCAAGCAGATTGAGTCCATGGTCTACAACGTGGTTCTCGGCCACGTTCCAAAAATGAAACTGGACGATACCTTCCTGAACCAAGCAGACATCGCGAGCGACCTACGAGACAACTTGGACGCTTCGATGAAGGAGTACGGATACTTCATCGTCAAAGTTCTGATCTCCGACATCGTTCCCGACCAGAAGGTGAAGGCCGCGATGAACGACATCAACGCCGCGCAGCGCGAACGCGAAGCTACCGTTTCCCGCGCGGAGACGAACAAAATGCTTTTGGTGAAACAGGCGGAAGCCGAGGCCGAATCGAAACGCCTGCAGGGAGAAGGTATTGCAAATCAGCGGAAGGCGATTATCACGGGTTTAAAGGATTCGGTCGAGGATTTCGCCAAAACGGTTCCCGGTTCCACTCCGCAGGATGTCATGCAACTGGTCCTAATGACTCAATATTTCGACACGCTGAAAGAAATTGCAGCAAACGATCACAGCAACACCATTTTGATCCCGCACACGCCCAACACACTCACGGATATTTACAGCCAAATTCGCAATGCCATCATCGCGGGCAACGAGCTTTCCACTCATCCCTCAATCCCGCCAGTCACTTCGGCGCCGCAAAAATGACGCCCCGCCTGAGGATCAGGCGCTCAGTTCGCCTTGCGATAGCGCGTACCCGCGACCTATAATCGCGGGCCGAGTTTTTCCGGCACTTTGCGAGCGATTTAGCGGCCAACTTTTAGAGATCATTACCACAGGAGCGATTGTGCCGATCGGAACAGCGGTCCACGACAGAACTTCAAAACTTTGCGAGAGCATGAACTATCGCGAATGGTCGGGCTACTACGCCGTCATCGTTTACGAAATGCATCACGACCACGAATACAACGCGATCCGCAATGCCAGCGCCATGATCGACGTCTCGCCGCTGTACAAATATCTTTTGACCGGCAAAGACGCGACCAAGCTAGTGAACCGCGTGATCACTCGCGACATTAATAAAATCGCCGTCGCACAGGTCATTTATTGCTGCTGGTGCGATGAAGAAGGCAAAGTAATCGACGACGGCACCATCTCGCGCCTCGCAGAAGATGCCTATCGCTGGACTGCCGCCGACCCTAGCATGCGCTGGTTCCATCAAAACGCGCTCGGCCTCGACGTGAACATCGAAGACATCTCCAACAAAGTCGCTGCGCTGGCAGTGCAGGGCCCCACCTCCGGCCGGCTGCTGATGAAAACTGCGCAAGCCGACATCGCGAATTTGAAATATTTTCGTTTCACTCGTGGAAAAATCGTCGGCGTGGATGTCGATATTTCGCGCACCGGCTACACCGGAGACTTGGGTTACGAAATCTGGATGCCTTGGAACGAAGCGCCAAAAGTTTGGGACGCGCTGATGGAAAATGGCCGCCAGTTCGATCTGCATCCCGCCGGCATGCTGGCTCTGGACGTGGCGCGAATCGAAGCTGGACTCATCCTGATCGAAGTCGATTATTTCAGCAGCAAGCGCGCACTAATCGAATCGCAAAAATATTCGCCGTATGAAATCGGCCTCGGCCGCATGGTGGATTTGAAGAAGGAACATTTCATCGGCCGTGAAGCCCTGGCCGAAGAAAATCAGCGCGGCGCCAAACGCCTTTTGATGGGTCTGGATATTAACTGGGAAGATGTCGAGCGTCTCTACGATGCCGTCGGCCTGGGTCCGCAAGTGCAAAGCACAGCTTCGCGTACGCCTGTTCCCGTGTATCGAGGCGGATTGCAAGTAGGCAAAGCGACTTCAACTACTTGGTCGCCGACCTTAAAAAAAAATGATCGCGCTTGCCAGTCTTAATCGTGAACACGCCGCGCCAGGTCTTCAGCTGCAAATGGAACTTACCGTGGAAGCCGTGCGTCACAAAGTAAGAGCCACGACTAGGGAATTGCCATTCTTCAATCCACCGCGAAAGATGGCCACGCCGGTCACTTGAAATTTGTGAAGGGAGCAAAATTTGAAGATAAGTTCCACCGCAGAACCCTCGACAGAATGGCCATGGCATTTTCTGCAATCCGCGTTTCTTCCCACCGACCGGCGCCGGTTTCGATCAACACTTCTTTTCTTGGCGGTGATTGTATTGATCGCTATCACGTCTGCCCCAGGTGCGGCCCAGGCCACTGAAATGAAGTGCCCGCCTCCGACGCGTGTGGAAGACGTGAAAGAAACGATTCACGGCGTCGTGGTAAGTGATCCGTATCGATGGCTCGAAGATCAAAACAGCCCTGAAACACGCGCCTGGATCGATGCGCAAAACGCCTGCACGCAAAATCTGCTGAAGACGCTGCCCGGTGACGCAGCGATCTCCAAACGCCTCGCCGAATTAATCAAGGTGGACACGATTAACCTCCCGGTGGCGCGAGCAGGCCGTTATTTTTATTCCAAACGCGCTGCTGGCCAGGATTTATTTGTTTTGTACATGCACCGGGGCGCCGCTGGAACCGAGGAAGTGCTCGTCGATCCCGCGTCGCTCAGCCCTGACCACACCACCAGCGTGAATTTTGAAGGTTATTCCGACGATGGAAAACTGATCGCCTACGGCATCCGCAAAGGCGGCGAAGACGAAGTCTCCATCCATTTGATCGATACCGAAACGCGAAAGGAAGTTCCAGATTCCCTTCCGCGTGCGCGTTATCTCTCGGGAGCTGCATTCAAAAGTGATAAGACCGGATTTTATTACTCGAAACTGACAGACGCCGGCCCGCGCGCCTATTACCACGCCATGGGAACCAACTCCGAACAAGACAAGGAAATTTTCGGCGGCGGCTATGGACCCGACAAGATTCTGTCCGTGGATGTTTCCGAAAATGGCCGCTACCTGTTGTTGATGGTTTTCTATGGTTCGGCGTGCGAAAAGTCCGAAGTCTATTTCCAAGACCTCGCGCACAGTGGCCCCATCACGCCAATCGTCAAAACGATTAATGCCTGCTTCCAAGGCGAAATTGCGGGTGACACGCTGTATTTGGAAACAAACTGGAAGGCCCCGAACTGGCGCTTGCTGGCCGTGCCCTTGAACAATCCCGCGCAGGAAAACTGGAAAGAAGTGATTCCCGAAAGCGATTCGCGGCTGGAAGATTTTCGATTGGCCGGCGGAAAAATCATCGCGCAGTATTCCCAAAACGCCTCGTCCGCACTAAAAGTTTTTGAAGCCGACGGCAAGCCCGCTGGGGAAATCCCGCTGCCGGCGCTGGGAGACGTAAGCGGAATCAACGGCAGGTGGCGAAATTCGGAAGCATTTTTATCTTTTCAATCTTTCGCGATTCCCGCCACCGTCTATCGCTACGATATTTCCCGACACACGTTCGCCGTGTGGGCCAAGCCCGATGTTCCGATAGACGCCAGTAAATTCGAAGTAAAACAAGTTTGGTACGAGTCCAAAGATAAGACTCGTGTCCCCCTGTTTCTTTTCTATAAAAAAGGACTGAAGCTCGACGGCTCGAATCCCACCTTGATGACCGCCTATGGCGGTTTTGATTCCAGCGAAACTCCTGCGTTCCGAGACGATGCGGTCGTGTGGGCCGAACACGGTGGCGTCTTTGCCATGCCGAATCTCCGTGGCGGCGGAGAGTTCGGCGAAACCTGGCACCACGCGGGCATGCTCGAGAAAAAACAGAATGTCTTTGACGATTTTGCCGCGGCCGCGGAATGGCTGATCGCGAATCATTATACGAGTCCTCAGCGGCTCGCCATCACCGGACGCAGCAATGGCGGCCTGCTAATGGGCGCGGCCATGACTCAGCGTCCCGATCTTTTTGGCGCCATCGTGTGCGGCTACCCGCTGCTTGATATGGTGCGCTATCAGAAATTTCTAGTGGCGCGATTTTGGGTCGCTGAATACGGATCGTCCGACGATCCTAATCAGTTTCCTTTTCTCTACGCCTACTCGCCCTATCATCACGTAATGAAAGGCACGAAATATCCGGCCGTGCTTTTTCTAACGGGCGATAGCGACACGCGAGTGGCCCCGCTGCACGCCCGTAAGATGGCGGCAGAAATGCAAGCGGCGCAAGGCGGCGACAAACCGATTCTGCTGATGTACGACACGAAGTTAGGCCACAGCGAAGGCCGCCCGGTCGGCAAGATCATCGAAGAAGACACGGATGTGCTGCAATTTTTATTCGCGCAAGTAGGGGTTGCAAATTTCTAGAGCAACCATCGGCTAGTCTCGGTCTCTAAGTCCTCATCATGTCCAATTCGTCAAAATACGGTAGGAGAAGAACGGGGGAATAATGCGCAGAGTAATTTCGATAACGGGACTCTTTCTCGCAACAATTTTCGTTTTCACCAGCGCGAGTGCACAGGCACAAACCAAGGCCGGCCCGATTCGCTTAATAGTTGACGCTTCGCGAGCGCCGCAGAAAATTCTGCACGCGCATATGGAAATTCCGGTTTCGGCCGGAGAGTTTACGCTCTATTACCCTGAATGGCTTCCCGGCGAGCACATGCCAGACGGCCCCATCATCGAAGTTGCCGGACTGAAGTTCACCGCCGCTGGCAAATCAATTCCGTGGCGCCGCGACTTAGTAGAAATGTTCTCCATCCATTTGGACATCCCTGCCGGCGTCACCAAACTAACCGCGGATTTTGATTTTCTGCTTGCAGCGCCCGCCGTCGGATTTTCCGCCGGAGCTTCAGCAACAAATGCCTTGGACGTCCTAAATTGGAATCAAGTTTTGATGTACCCCAAAGGTTTCGACATACGCGACGTCACTTTCGTGCCCAGCCTGAAACTTCCCGCCGGATGGAAATACGGCACGGCCCTCCCTGGTCCCAAACAAAATGGCGACCTGATCGATTTCTCGCCCGTCACGCTGAACACGCTCGTCGATTCCCCGGTAATTGCCGGGAAATATTTCCGCGAAATTCAACTCACGCCCGGCCAGGATCCTGCGCATTTCATGGACATCGCCGCCGACAGTGAAGCGGCCCTGGCAATGTCACCGGAAACGCAGACACACTTTAACCAGCTCGTAACGGAAGCTGGCGCGCTTTTCGGCCCGCGCCATTATCGCGATTATCATTTTCTCGTTACTCTTAGTGACGACGTTGCCCACTTCGGCCTCGAGCATCACGAGTCCAGCGACGATCGCACCAACGAGCGCAGCCTCATCGATGAATCCGAACTGATCGCCTTCGCCGGACTTCTGCCCCACGAGTTTGTCCATTCCTGGAACGGAAAATATCGCCGCCCGGAAGGTCTCGCCACCGCGGATTATCAGCAGCCCATGAAGGATGATTTGCTTTGGGTCTATGAAGGCTTGACGGAATA
Organism: Acidobacteriota bacterium; assembly: GCA_013287135.1. Lineage (GTDB taxonomy): Bacteria > Acidobacteriota > Terriglobia > Acidiferrales > UBA7541 > Palsa-295. Next base: position 5,673 of record JABDEK010000087.1, read on the forward strand.
TCTCGGCAGCTTTGTTCTCACCGCGCGGAGTGGATTGCTCACGCAACAAGAAACTATGGATGATTTAGCCGAGCTTGTCGCTGCGTATGAACATCGTCCCGGACGCGACTGGCGCAACTTGCAGGATACGGCCGATGCTGCTCCGTTCCTCTACAACGCCACCGAGGACTGGTCGAATTGGCGCCGTGGCACCGATTTTTACGAAGAAGGCCAGTTGCTCTGGCTCGATATCGACGGCACTTTGCGCGGCCTTACCAAAGACAAAAAATCCCTGAACGATTTCTGCCAGATTTTCTACGCTGGCTCGCCCAACGTCCCCGGGCTGAAAACCTATAAATTCGAAGACGTCGTCGCCGTCTTGAATACCCTGGCGCCCTACGATTGGACCGCTTTCCTTCGTGCGCATTTGGACGGAGTCTCCACCAGAACTCCCCTCGAAGCCGTCGAAAATAACGGCTGGAAGCTGATCTACAGCGAAGAGCCCAACGAAATGCAAGTGATCGAGAGCGCGCTCGCCCGGCGAACGAATTTAACCTTCACCATCGGCATGACCGTTCAGGAAGACGGAACCGTCGACGATGTAACCCATGGCGGTCTAGCTTACGACGCTGGAATCAGCCCCGGCATGAAAATCATCGCCGTCAACGGAAAGCAATATTCGCCGGATGAAATTAAACAAGCCATGGCTGGATCAAAATTGTCCACCTCGCCGATTCAGTTGATCGTCGCAAACGGCGCGCAATTCCAGACGCGTTCCATCGATTATCATGGCGGTGCGCGCTTTCCTCATCTGGTGCGCGACAGCAGCCGCCCGGATTATTTGAGCGAAATTCTAAAGCCAATGGTCGCCACAATCGGCACGGCGCAAGCTACACCGTCGAATTAAGCATGTCGCGCAGGAGAATATTGCGATGAAAGTTCACCCTTACGTAGTGCTGGGCGCGCTATTCATCGCGCTCGGCATTGCCGCGTTGGTTCACCCCAACCTCCGCATGCCCTCCAAGAAAAAGGAAATGGAAATTAGCGGAGTCAGAACGATCATCGAAACCACACGAATAATCCAACTTCCGAAAGCTTTCGGCGTACTTCTGCTGGTAGCCGGCGGCTCGTTCATTTTTCTAAGCACCAGAAAAGTGTAGTCCATACTTGGGTCGGCGAGGAAAATGGGCGTGAATCCGCACAGTATCGGCAAAAACTTGGCCGCGAGCCTTGTCTTGATGGCCGTCTTCGTAGCGCCCGTTTCCTTAAACGCGCAAACGACCAAGAAACGCGCCATCACCTTTCAGGATTTAATCTCCATGCATCGCCTGAGCGAGCCGCAAATTTCTCCTGACGGCAAATGGATCGCCTACACCGTAGCAACTCCAAACCTGGAAACAAATCACACCTCACGCGACATATGGATCGTCAGCGTGGCCGGCGGCGAGCCGCGGCAATTGACGCACGGAGGCAGCGACACGCGCCCCCGCTGGTCGCCCGACGGCCAGAAGCTTGCGTTTATTTCCGCCCGCATCGAAGGCAACCAACAGGTTTTTTTGATCGACATCAAAAGCGGCACCGTGAATCGCATCACTTTTCTTTCCGCCGGAGCTGACAACGAAATTTGGTCCCCGGACGGAAAGACCATGGCCTTCGTTTCCAGCGTCTATCCCGATTGCACGAACGAAGCGTGCAACGCGCGCCGCGACGCCGAAAAATCAAAAAGCAAAGTGAAGGCGCACATTTACGACAAGCTACTGTATCGCCATTGGAATGCATGGTCCGACGGCAAGCGCAGCCATCCTTTCATCATTTCAGCCGACGGTGGAACTCCGCGCGATCTCACGCCCGGCGCCGACTACGATGTGCCGCCCTTTAGCTTGGGCGCCCCGGAAGCGATTGCCTTTTCTCCCGACAGCCGCGAAATTTGTTTCACCGCCAACACCGACAGAGACGAAGCCCTCAGCACCAATGGCGACCTTTTTACCGTGCCTGCCGCCGGCACAAGCGCGCCCACGCGAATCACGCTGAATCCTGCCGACGATTGGGGACCGGTGTATTCCCGCGACGGAATGTGGATCGCTTATCGTGCGCAAACGCAACCGGGCTACGAAGCCGATCGTTGGCGCCTGATGCTTTATTCCCGCAAAGATAGAAAAGAAACGAATCTTACGGAGAATTTCGACCGCAGCGTGGAATCCTACGAGTTCGCGCCCGACAGCAAGACCATCTTCTTCACTGCTGAAGACAAAGCCGAAATGCCGATTTACGCGATCTCAGCTGTGCCCGGAAGCACTCCCAAAATAATAGTGAACGGAAATTTCAACGAAGAATTTGACATCAGCGCCGACGGCGGCACCCTGGCCCTAGCCCGCACCAGCCTGACCATGCCGGCGGAAATGTTCGTCGCGAATTCAGACGGCAGCGGCGTTCGCCAGCTCACCCATCAAAACGCGCAGCTACTCTCACAGCTCGAGCTCCCCAGCCCGGAGGCTTTCTGGTTCGAAGGCGCGGAAAAAACCCAGGTCGAAGGTTTCCTATTCCGTCCACCGAATTTTAATCCCGCGAAAAAATATCCTGCCTTGCTCTTGATTCACGGCGGGCCGCAAAACTCTTGGACCGATGCCTGGGGCTATCGCTGGAACCAGCAGCTGATGGCCGCCCCCGGATACGTAGTTCTCGCCATCAATCCGCGCGGTTCCACCGGATATGGACGGAAATTTACTGCAGAAATCAGCCATGATTGGGGCGGCAAGGCCTACGAGGATTTGATGGCCGGCTTGGACGCAGCTATTGCCAAATATCCGTTCATCGATGGTTCTCGCGTGGCCGCCGCGGGCGGCTCCTTCGGCGGATACATGGTCGATTGGATCGCCACGCACACCGGCCGCTTCAAATGTTTGATCAGCCATGCTGGCCCTTACGATGCCGTGAGCATGAACGCCACAGAAGAATTGTGGTTTCAGGAATGGGAGTTCGGCGGCACGCCCTGGGCGAATTCCGAATTTTACAAAAAATGGTCGCCCAGCGAATTTGCCGCCGCGCTCGGAAAATATAAAACGCCCACGCTCGTCGTTGGTGGCGAGTTGGATTTTCGTGTGCCCTACACCCAGGAACTTGAATTCTTCACCGCTTTGCAGAGTCAAGGTGTGCCTTCGAAACTCTTAATTTTCCCGGACGAAGGCCATTGGGTGCTGAAGCCTCAAAACAGCCAGCTCTGGTACAAGACGTTTCGAGACTGGCTAGCCGAATACTTGAAATAAATCACGCAGCAGCCTGCCTGCTCAGTTAGCTAGCCGCCGCCGAACAGGATTGTGCTCATCCCGCTTTGCGTACTTCACCGGATGGACGCTTGTCCGCGCAACGTGACAGCTCCACCTCATCCCTGATTTGTCCGGAGAGCTGGCGTGCGAAGAACACGTGTGCACTGGCGCCGCGCTTGCGCTGTCTGCTCTGGCGGCGGCAACAGCATCGCCATCGTTTGGCGAAACGCTGAAAGTCACCGGTTCGCCCGCTGGAGCGAACGTCGAAATCGACGGCGTGCTGGTCGGCGTGACTCCTCACAAAATAAGTTATCCCGGCGGCTATTTTCACAAACCACATACCGTGTTTGCTGCACGCCTCGGCCATGCCATGGTGGTCCGCATTTCTAAAGAAGGATACGCCTCGCAGGAAACCACCATCACCGAGGGCCCTTTCGATTGGATCGACCTGAAAGGCCATAGCCGAGGCCCTTACTGGCTGCCGAAAGCGGACGAAGTACAGGCCACCCTGCCTCCCACGAAAACGGCGAGCAGCGACACCCGAGCCGGTCCAATTCCCGCAAAAATAACGATCCAGAGACCGAGCGTCCGGTGGCAGAAATGTCGGGAGCGCCTGCGTTCGCCGCCACGCCTATCAGCTCTGACGTTGGTGTTTTAATTCTTTCGTCGGAAACAACCGGAGCAGAAATCTACATCGACGGGAAATTCGTCGGCGACGCACCCACAATTATTTCGCTGGCAAGTGGCCTGCGCCAAATCACTATCAAGTCCATGGGCAAAAAAGATTGGACACGCGAAATCGAAGTGATGGAAGGCAGCCAAGTCACCCGGCACGCGGTTTTCGTTCAATCACCCTGAACGCCTGCGCTGATTCCGTGCAATTGAACGGTTACGCCGACAAGCCCGTGTAAGCCCAAGCCTTGCGCAAATAGTGATCGAGTTCCGGCACGCCAAGAATTTTCAGCAAAATCATCAGCAACACAATTCCTGCGGTGGTGACGACGACCAGCAACGCAAGCGCTCCCCAAATCTTTTGCCACGGTAAGTGGTTTTCAAGCATGAGCGTGAGCCGGTAGGAGACAATGCCTGCCACCAACGATGCGCCTGTCATCTTCAAAAAGAAAACCACTAAGCTCCCCTCTTCTGGATTTTTCGTGCGCCGGTTCAACAAAATAAAAAGAACCACAGTGTAAGCAACGATGCCGAACGAGCTGGCCAGCGCCAAACCCACATATTGCATGTGATGCGACATCCACCAATAAACCGGAATGTTCAGCGCCGTCATCACCGTGCCCACCACCGCAGGCGTAATCGTGTCTCGCGTAGCATAAAAGCCCCGAGCCAGAATGTATTGCGCCCCCCAGGCAAACATCCCAATCGAAAAATATGCAAGGGTCTGCCCCGTCGCGTAAAGATCGTAGCCATGCATGCGCGTATGGGAAAAAACCAGATTCACGATCGGAACACTTTGCGCGATGGTCAAAGCCGAAATCGGCAGCAGCAGGAATATCAGCCCTTTGAATGTAGCATTCAGCACGCGATTTAACTCCTCAAATTTCTTCTCCGAATATAACTGGGCGAGAAACGGAAAAGACGCTACGCCAACACCCTGTCCTACAAGCCCCAGAGGCACCCGCATCAAATTTTTCCCGTAAGTCAGCCAGGTGATCGACGCAGCCTGCAAATACGATCCAAAATATCGAATGATCCAATCGTCCGCGAAAGACACCGAAACAGCCAGCATGATGGGCACCGAAAGCTTCAGAAAAAGCCAAAATCCCGGATGCCTGACATTAAAACTCGGCGAAAACACCGCGCCAGCCCGGTGCGCGCCATAGATTTGAAGTAGAAAATTTCCCGCGATGGCTCCGCCCAGCACTCCAACCGCAAACCCAGTGATCCCAATTCGCGGAGCCAGCAAGACACCGCCGAGAATAATCCCGATGTTGTAAATCAGAGGCGCCAGTGAAGGCACCACAAATTGCCCCTTGGCGTATTGCACCGCGCTTAAAATGCTTCCCTCGTAAAAACAAATTTGCGCGGGAAGCATCAGCCGCGTCAGAAAAACAACGCGCGCGCGCTCCCCTGGACTGAATCCCGGAGCAATCCAATTCACAATGTGCGGCGCAAAAAGTTCTCCCAGCAGAACCAGTCCTACCAGCACAAACCCCATCACCGTGATCACGGTGGAAAAAACGCGCCAGCCCTCTTCTTCTCTGTTCTCCGCCGCATATTTTGCGAAAACCGGAATAAACGTAATGCTCAACGACCCGCCCGCAATCAAATAATTCAGAAAATCAGGCAGAGTGAACGCCGCGTTGTACGCGTCCGTAATCGCGTTCGAACCCATCTGGTGCGCCAGAGTCCAATCGCGAAAAAATCCCAGCACGCGACTCAACAGCACGCTGACCATCACGATCCCAGTGGCCGCAGCGATGCGTCGATGCATTGTTCCGGTATCTGAAGCGGTCGTCACGAACGCAATGGTAGTTGGTTTGGCGTGTTTGAACTAGAGCGTTAACGCGAGGTGTTTCCGATGCGAAATGATCCGCAGACCCCAGAAAAAGAAATCCTAGGGTTAGTCTTATTCAGAAAATTGAGGACTTATTCCAGATTTGCGTCGTGCTCGGCCAATGCATCCATGCCTTCCGGTGGACGAATCGGCTCGCGCGTAGGTGTCCCGTCCGGCGCCGCTCGCAAATATTGCACCGGCCACGGTATCGGAAAACCGAGGTCATGAGCCACTTGAAGCGGCCAGTAAGGTTGTCGCAGAAATTCACGAGCCATGATTACAATGTCCGCGCTCTCTTCCCGCAAAATCGTGTCCGCTTGATTCGCAGATGTGATCAGTCCGACCGCGCCAGTCATCACATCCGTTTCATTGCGAATTTCTCGCGCAAACGGAACCTGATATCCGGCTCGTATGGGAATGCTTGCCCCCGGCGCAATTCCGCCCGACGAACAATCGATCAAATCCACGCCCAGCGGCGCAATTTTTTCCACCAGTTGCACGGACTGATCCAGGTCCCAACCGCCCTCAATCCAATCCGTCGCAGAAATTCGAACAAAGAGCGGATAAGCCGCTGGCCATACTTTACGCACCGCAGCGACGACTTCACCCAAAAGACGGCAGCGATTCTCCAGCGAGCCGCCGTAGGAATCCGTCCGCTTGTTCGAAATAGGCGAAAGGAATTCGTGCAACAAATAACCGTGCGCCGAGTGAATTTCGATCACCTGAAACCCCGCCTGCAGCGCCCGTCCGGCCGCCGCAGCGAAAGACTTCACTAGGCCCTGAATTCCATTCTCGTCCAGCGCAACCGGCTGCGGATAGGTGGCCGAGAACGGTATAGCGCTAGGCGCCACAGGCTTCCAACCGCCTTTCGATTCCGGCACAGCCGCATTCCCCTCCCACGGGCGCAGTGTGCTGCCCTTGCGTCCCGCGTGAGCCAACTGGATTCCCGGAATGCTGCCCTGATCGCGAAGAAAACTCGTAATCCGCGAGAGCTGCTCGATGTGCTCGTCTTTATAAATCCCTAAATCGTGCGGACTGATGCGCCCCTCGGCAGAAACCGCCGCCGCTTCCGTAAAAATCAACGACGCGCCTCCCACCGCTCTGCTGCCCAAATGCACCAGATGCCAATCGTTGGCAAATCCGTCCAGGCTGGAATACTGGCACATGGGAGAAACCACGATACGGTTGCGCAGCGTCAGCTCGCGAATAGTCAATTCGTCAAATAACATGGATCTCCCCTATTAATTTTGCGGAGGATTTGGCCGCACCACGGTAAACAACCCATCAATCGTCGCGGCGATGAGATTTCATATGCTTGTGATTCGCCACCGGGTCGAGCAGTCGGAAAACGTGCACGCCCTGCTCCGGCTCGAATCGATACGCAATAGTCGCGTCCGCGGCTTCCTGTTCGCGCGCTAATTCCAGTTCCGGATTGTCGATGATGATGTCGCCCTTGTTATTGATTCGCAGCTCGCTTCCCACCTGCAAAACGATTTTCGTTTCAGTTCCCTGGGATTTCGCTTGCGTTGCCTTGGGTTTCATTGTGATCTCCAGCGGACGATAACTAAGCACTCCCAGTTCTTATTGAGTATGGCTCACCAGGTTGGATGAGGAAACGCAGCGAAAAGTGCCAAAAATTACTTCGAGGCGGCTCGGGCGCTTTTTTCCTTTTTCTTATCTTGCTTCTTGGGTTCCGGGTCCAGCGCAGGTGGATCGCTGGCGGGAAATGATTCGATGGAAGCCTCGTCGACCGGATCCACAGGGTTCGGCTCTACGGGCCTAGAGGCTGGCGTCTTTTTCTTGTCGGGTTCTGGTTTTGGTCGCGAACTTGAACCCATCAATTTTCCCTCGGGCTGGGCCCACCAGCGCACCTAAAACTTAATTACAATTCCCGCCGTAACTTTCGGACTGTATTGGTAAGTATTGTAGTAATGCGTCCCCATCATGTCGGCTTCAATACGATACGCCAGCCGCCGATGGTGCGAGTTGATATCCACTCCGCCGCCAGCCTCAAACGCAGGCGCATGCTCGCTTCCGAATGCTGTCTGCGGTGTCAAATGGGAGTATCCGCCCAAAGCGTGAGCCCAGAGTTCCAGTCCGCGCGGAGCCGACCACCGAAACCGAGGCCCTCCTCCGCCCATCAGAAACCACCCGCCCGTGCCGAACTCGCTTAAGTGCGTAGCGTCGAGCTCGCCATCCACGCCGAACCAGCTCTTGATGTAATACACCATGCTGTATGTAAACCCGTTCGTGTTTTTCGTAATGCCAGGGACTTGATAAAGGCGCAAATACTCATAGCCTATATAAGCTTGCCAGGCGTAGTTCTCATAAACGCTCTGTACGTACTGCGGCGGCTCCGGGGCTAGACCCGTCGCTGGCGAAGGTGTGCCAGTGATTCCCGCTTCCGCTGCGGGCAACCCGGTGAAGTTGAACGATTCTCCCGATGACGCCATTAGCGCCACTTGTGGAAACGCCCCGTTCGCCGGCGGATTTACAACGTTTACCTGCGCACCAGCATTTATTCCTACCAATAGAATGGCCCCAATTAGAAAACAAGCGTATCGCATCGCCTAGTACCCCCTCAAGCTACCTACATCCCAAACCCTGCACCCATAATTTGACCGAGAATGGGTAGCTATGTCTAGCCTAAATTCGCCGGACTTGCCTTAGCGGACGTAAGTGTTTACGGCAACTGAAGTGCCTCGCCCTGCCTTTAGACTTAAGTCGCGTGGATGACTCCGAAAGCTCAATTGTCGTCGAGGTCCCATAAGTCCGGCATCGATGATAGGGTATCTGTGCTAAATGAAAGGACATCAACGATGGCAGGCCTCTACGGCGAGATCAACTCCAAGCTCGATTATCAACGTGTTCTTCGCGAAGCCACCGATATCGTCACGCGCCTCCTCGCGCGAACCCCAAGCAATGCCACCATGCAGGGCATTAATAAGCAGCTAGCCGCCATGAAGCGCTGGACCGATAGCGGCCGCAAGCCCACCGAAATCGAACGTCGCAATATCGACGTCGGCCTCATCGCCGCGCGCGAACTCTCCGACGAAGCCGGGGAACTTGGCGAACTCGCCAAAAAACTTTTTGCCTTGAATAATTATTTCGAGGACTGGCCCACCGACGCCGAAGCCGCCAGCGCCACCGACGAAGATTTTTTCGACGAAGACGACTAAGCCCTGCTGCGCGTTTCGAATTCCGCTATACTTTCGCGCGCCCTTGGCAACAGGACGAATTCCGCATCCGCCGGTGTGAGCGGCTGTAGAAAAAAAGTTGGACCGCGCGCTTGTCTAGCGCGCCGGTTACAGAACTGGGGAACGTAAGCTGAACACCAAGACTCTCTTTTTCGTCGGATTAATCTTATGCGCCACCGGCATAATTTCCCCGCCCGTCGCTCTCACCCTCGGATTGCTTTACGGTTTGTCATTCGCCCATCCCTATCAAGCCGATAGCCGCAATCTTTCAAAATTCCTGCTGCAAGCGTCCGTGGTAGGTCTCGGCTTCGGAATGAATTTGCACGAAGTGCTCCGCGCCGGCCGCAGTGGGTTCTTCTATACCGCCGCAAGCATTTCTTTCGCGCTGATTTTCGGACTTCTCGCTGGCGGCCTTTTGCGCGTCAATAAAACAGCATCCATCCTCATCTCCACCGGCACCGCCATTTGTGGAGGCAGCGCGATTGCCGCCGTCGCGCCCATCATCGGAGCCAACGACGAAGAAATTGCTGTTTCGCTCGGCACCGTCTTTATCTTAAATTCAATCGCCCTTTTAATTTTCCCACCCCTAGGCTGGGCGCTGCACCTAACCCAACAGCAATTCGGCCTCTGGGCCGCGCTCGCGATTCATGACACCAGCTCCGTCGTCGGCGCCACCGCTCGTTACGGCCCCGTTGCCTTGGTCGTGGGCACCACCGTAAAACTCACTCGCGCGCTTTGGATCGTCCCGGTTGCGATTGGCGCCGCCGTGCTCAAACGCTCCAAAACCCGCATCCAATGGCCCTGGTTTATTTTGTTCTTCTGCTTAGCCGCAGTCGCAAACACCTACCTGCCCGCACTCACAAATCTCTGGCACGTGTTAAGCAATCTGGGAAAGCTGGGGCTGACCGCAACTCTTTATTTGATCGGAACCGGAATCTCGCGCGCCACCTTGCGGGAAGTCGGCTGGCCCCCTCTCTTGCAAGGCATAATTTTATGGATTCTGGTAGGCGTCACATCCCTATGGCTGATTTTTGCAGGATGGATTGCGCTCTAGCCGTAGCGGGAGGATCCTTCGTAGCGCCCGCTCTTTTCTTCAGCGAAGATGACCCCGGCGAAAAGTTTGCGAGCGTTCCAAACCGAATTCTAGCCCTTCTTTTCCGTGTCCTCTTTCAAAAACATCGCAGACTGTTGGTGCGCCTCCTGCGAAAACTCCCAGGCCTTCCGCGCATGTTCCATCGCCTGTTTGGACTGCTCGTGCCCGGTAAAATGGTCGCCTTTGCCGTGACCCGCCGCCGCAGCCCGATGCGCGTGCGCCGCCTGCTCGTGAAACTCAGCCGCTCGTTGATGCGAATCGTTCGCCATTTTCATTCTCCTCTGAATGCATCTTCAACGTTAACGCGCTCGCCGCGCGATGTCCATCCACTCATAAGTACGGATCAGAAAGGGTACAGTGCCGAGCCTCTATCAGACTTGGCTCAACGAGAGCGCCGGAAACAGCGCCTATACTCGAATCTATTCTTTTGCAGTTACATCCAACAACAGCAACAGGAGCCTGTGCGCGCATGACTACCAACTATAATTTGGCCAATCTCCCGGAAGCCGCAGGAATGAGCGGCAAAGAATTGATGCAGGCTATGATCGAAGGCCGCCTGGCGGGCCCATCGATGGCTAACACCATGTCGTTCCGGCTAATCCAAGTCGGCGACGGCTTCGCCATCTTTGAAGGCGACCCCGGCTCCCACTTGCTCAATCCTATGGGCACCATCCACGGCGGTTGGGCGCTCGCCCTGATCGACAGCGCCACCGGATGCGCCGCGCATTCCTTGCTTCCTGCGGGCGCTGCCTACACCACCATCGAAACCAAAGTGAATTTTTCCAGACCGATCACGCTCGAAACCGGTCGCGTGCGCGCCGAAGGCCGCGTTATATCCCAAGGCCGCCAGATCATTTCCGCCCAGGCGCAGTTGCTCGCGCAGGATGGCCGAATCTTGGCCCACGGCACCTCCACCCTGATGGTTCTTAACCCTGGATCAGGACCCAGACCCACACCGAATCCCGAACCTGAGTCGCGCTAACAAATTTTGCTCACCGTCCCAAGCTGTCTTGAACGATCGCATTCACAGGCGGCTCGGGCAAAATCCCCAGATTGATATAAATCGGCCGAATTACTTTTCGTATCGAGTTCAACCGTGAAGCAAACCAAATCGCGCCCGCAATGCAGCACGCCCCGCTCACCATCACCGTCCGCGGAGCTCCAATCGCGCGTGCCATAGCCCCCGCCAGCAAACTCCCAAACGGAGCCATGCCCACAAACGCCGTCGTATAAAAACTCATCACGCGCCCGCGCTTGTCCTCATCCACAATCGTTTGAATGATGGTGTTGCTCGCCGCCATCTGCTGCATCATTCCAAAGCCGCAGAAAAGCATGCACACAAGCGAAAGCCAAAAATTCTTCGACAGTCCGAAGAAAATCAGCGCCACTCCAAACATTCCGGTCGCAATATAAATCATGCGCCCCAGTCCCAGCACGCTCTTGCGTATCGCCAACGATAACGCCGAAACCAGCGCGCCAACTCCCACGCCTCCCATCAGGAATCCCAACGTGTGCGGCCCGCCTTTCAGAATCGTCGAAGCAAATACCGGCATCAGCACCGTGAACGGCCAGCCCATCAAGCTCACCAACGCGAACAAAGTGAGTATCGTGCGTATCGGCGCAAATCCCGCCACATAGTCCCAGCCTTCTCTCAGTTGCACCAACATCGACGCCGTCACGCGTTTTATCGCCACAGGTTTCAGCCGCATCGCCAGCAACGACGCAATCACCGCCAGATAACTGATTCCATCGACCAAGAAGCAAGCGCCTTCCCCCGAAACCGCAATCACCATTCCAGCCAACGACGGCCCCACCAGCCGCGCCATATTTACCATCGACGAGTTCAGCGCAATCGCGTTCCCCAAATCCTGTCTGTCTTCCACCATCTCCACCAGGAACGCCTGTCGTCCCGGCATGTCAAACGCATTGATCATTCCCTGAAACATGCTCAGACAAATAATTTCGTGGATGGTGATATGTTTCGTCAAAGTAAGCATGGCCAGCGCTAACGATTGCAGCATCGCCAAAATCTGAGTGACGATCAAAACGTGCCGCCGGTTCAGCCGGTCCACCCAAACTCCCGCAAACGGCGCCAGCAAAAAACGTTGGAATCTGCCCCGCAAATCCCACAATACCCAGCAAGAACGCCGACCCCGTCAGCCGGTAAACCAGCCAACTGGTAGCCAGCCGCGTCATCCACGTCCCAATCAGCGAA
>JABDEK010000088.1 GCA_013287135.1 Acidobacteriota bacterium
GATCGCGCCGATTCGTGGTAATAAGAGCGCCGGCCGGGCCGAGTGCCTCGGTTTTTCCCATGAACCGCATTATACCATTTAGGGGCGAAGACAGAGCGAAGCTGGTAGGAAGGCCCCCTGCGCTTGCCAGTTGCCGGGCCGGTGGCGGAAAACCGTCAACCCCGGGAAATGGTTTCCGGAATGGTTTGCACACTCGCATATGTAGATACAACGAGCGGCTCTGCAATGCCTTCCCGGCACAGAGCTCGTGCTCACGGTAACCAGTGGGCTGCGCTCAGTGATTGAGGAAAATCGCGAGTTGCGCGTTGTGAAAGCGCCACGCTAATTGCATCCATTTCATTTCCTGATGGCTTGGCATTCGAGACTCAATAGCGATCCGCGCCACGTGTGGCTGCGTGAGGCGATGCGATCGACGACTCACGCTCTCCATAAATAAACCAATGGGGTCGAAGATTTCCTTCTGGAGCTCCCGGGTCGAGTGGACCATGTGAAACGACAACAAAGTCGGGATCCCCCAAATGGCAGAGCGTAGCGGGGATGCGATGGAAGCTTATAGAAGATCGGGTTGATTTGGTCATACCCTTTTAGGTTGGACACGCCAGCTCGTGCAACCAAGTATCGTGGGCAATTGACAGATAATCGTTCAGAGCTTTGATGTCATTTGCGTTGGTTCTCTTGAGTCGCCACAGGGACGCGGGTGCTATGCATGAAGACGATTCTCCACGTGCCTGCCTGTTTCTCCAAGAAGGCTGATTCCAACCAGTTCTGGTTCACGGTGCCGAGGCGTCGGTGATGCTGCCTTTATTGACGTAGGCGATCCACGCGATGTTGCCGCTGATGTGAACGTCGGGTTCGGTCACGTTCCATTCATAACGCTTGCCCGCGGCATGTTGTGCCTTGATGAAAGCCATGATGGAGTCTCCGTTGAATCGCGCGCCGCCATCGAATATGTAAAAGTCTGATGCAATGACGGAGTCGAATTTCGCAACATCGTCTGCGCGGGCTGCAATGAATATTGTGTTCAATGTATCTACGACTTGCCTCTGGTCGGAGGTAAGTGGTTTCTGCTGGGCTCTCGCCGTAAAGACGTTCGGAGAAAAGATTAGGGCGAAGGTAACGGCCAACGCGATGGTGAGTTTTGCTGACATAGAAGAAGCCTCTCTTTAGGTAAATCGAATAAATACGTCAGGGTTTTATTCATTTCCCGGACGTAAAGGTCTTAAGTCAACCACGTTGCCGAAGAGAGGGCGGCGATCATATCTCCCCTCGCGGCCTTGATCGGCGAAACAAATGTCCGTCTTCAAGCACCGCCGTCTTTCGGTCGAGCTCATCCCGCTTTTCGTGCGGCGGAACTCGACGAACGCTGGAATCTGATCTCAGCTCATGCCGGAGCACTGAATCGCTAAAACGACTCTCCGACGAGTTCTTCACTCTTCTTCCAAAGCGCCTCAGCAGTATTTGGGTCGAGCGCATATCCGCGCACTCCTTCGCTGATGGCGCTGATGGTCACGTGCTCCGGCACGACATAGCCGACATGGCAGTTCTCGCAATATCGGCCGCCGATCTCGTCGGCGGGAGCAACAACACCGGTCCATACCGAAGTTGCAGCTCCTTGAGGAACGGTCTTCCACTGGAAGGGCGGTTTACCCTCCGCCGCCAGCTGCTCATTCATCTGGTCGATGATCCCTTGTATGCGACTCGGATCGATGTGGCGACCGAGTTCCGTATGGATGCCTCCGGGGTGCACGGCCGCCGCGCGCACACCACGCTTACGGTGCCGCTCGTCGAAAGCAACAGCGAAGAGGATATTCGCCGTCTTCGATCGGCCGTAGGCAACGAAGGGCTCATAGGGCGTCCGTTCAAAGTTGGGATCCTGGAGATCCACGTTGGAGTAGCGGTGCCCCGAAGAAGACAGATTGATCAGCCGCCCCCCCGCACGAATAAGAGACGCTATCCGGTTGACCAGCACAAAGTGGCCCAGGTGATTGGTGCCGAACTGCGTTTCAAAGCCGTCCACGGTATGGCCAAACGGAGTGGCCATCACTCCCGCATTGGCGATCACGACGTCAAATGGTTCCTCTTTTGCGAGCAATTTGTCGGTGCACGCGCGCACGCTTTTGAGGCTGGCGAGATCGAGCTCAACCAGCTCGAAACTCCCACCGTGGGCTGCTGCATCCTTTCGTACTTGTGAGGTCGCGGCTTCGGCCTTCGTCAGATCCCGCGCCGCACCCACAACCTGCGCGCCGTGCGCGGCAAGAGACCGCGCAGTCTCCACGCCGAGCCCCGCCGAAACGCCCGTGACGAGGATCCGTTTACCGTGCAGATTCACGCCGGACAAAACTTCTTCTGTTGTTGAGGTCGCCCCAAATACTTCCACCATTGCCTTCCTCCTTGTGCTGGCCGGTTCGAATTGCCGTACATACGCAACCGATCTTAACGAACCGCCACGACTTCGATAAAACGGAGAGTGGCTCCGCAATAGAGTTAGATAATCGGAGACAGTCTACGGTTGCAAGTATTTTTTGGCATGCCTACGAAGCGTTCACAAACCGCTCAGCGAAGGCCCCGCACGGATGCGCAACTGAATCGCGAGCGTATTCTGGAAGTGGCGAAGCAAGCATTTGCCCGGTCAGGCGCAAGCACCAGCTTGGACGACGTCGCCAAACAGGCCGGTGTTGGAGCGGGAACTTTGTATCGTCACTTTCCTACGCGCGATACCCTTCTAGAGGCTAGCCCAGGACCTGGCTCCGATTGACGCTTTGCGAGCCTGGATGTTGTTGTTCGTTGACTACATCGCGACGAAACAGATCATCGCCCCTGCACTGAATACGCTCGTGGGAGGTCCCTCGAAGACGTACGAAGCTTCCCGCGCTCAGATTACAGGGGCGATTCACGCACTGGTGGAACGCGCCATCGAGAGCGGCGACATACCTAGAGGCCTCGACCCGCTCGATCTGACACAAACCGGATAAATCCTCGCGGGCTTCATTGCGGTTCGTATCCTACATCCCTCGATCGCCGCTCGAAATCCGCCACGAATTTCGCCCTGTCGCCCCCGCGCTTCGCAGCTTCCGTGAGCAGCAAGGAAACGGCTCTCTCTTGGGGCTTTTGAGTCCCAACGCTATCGCCCTGGGCTAACTTCTGTAACGCCTACGGCGTTTGACCTGAATCTTCTCTAATTTTCTCTGTGTTTGTCTGACTCTGTACGAACCCGCGCGAGTTTTCAATTGTGACTCGGGCATTTTGGTGCCCGGCGGATGGTTGGCCATCCGCCAGGCCGGTTGCCATGTGAGTCAAAGTGAGCCCTAGGTCGGATTCGACGGCTCACTGCTTGTCTGATTTAGCTGCGGCGGCCGGCGTCTCCGCGTCGGCATTTGCGGGTTTCATGGAGACCACATGATAGGCTTCCATTTTCTTATCACCATCGACCACTCGGAGAAACATTTCGTCCTTTTTGATCTTGAATTCAATTTCCTTGCCGACCGGCAGAATGACTGGATGTTTGGTGTCCGCGGGCCGAATGTGGTACTCCATGTTGTCGGTTATCACCATATATTGCGGGCATAACTTTTCGTCGGAATCCACGTGTGTGATTCCGGCCGAGGCCCACACCGTGCCCAACCCCGTGAGGCCTTTCTCTCGCGCGCCGCAAGGCACAGCTTCCATTTTCTCTAACAAGGCCCTCTCGGGCTGCTTCTTTTTCTTGTCGTCAGCGCTGAGAGGAACCGCTGAAACTAGGACGAGAGCCAAAATAAGTGCAGTCTTGAAATTCATAAAGCCTCCTTGGACCCACCAGCCCACCCGGCTGTCGACCGATCGAGGCCGCCCAGCAAGCGTTAAAAACTACCAGCGGCCTGGAAGGCCGGTCAGCGCCTTCCAGGCCACTAGGAAAATTTGGCTTTTACTGCTTCGGTTTGGGCTCGGCCGTCGAGCTCGGAGACTGACTCTGACTAGGAGTCTGAGTCTGGGCCGGTCGACCCTTGTCGCTGCTGAACTCCTTGGCCGACTTAACGAAAGTCGGTGGGTTTGCCATCAACTCCTTTTGAACGTCAGGATTGTCCTTCAAGTAGTCCCGAAGCTCAGGATGGTTTTCCATGAATTCCTGGTTCTTGACTAGAGAAGGATCCTTGGACAGTTGGTCCGCGACATTTGAATGGCCGTTGAGAAATTGTCCGAAACGGGCCGCTTGTTCGTGCGAGTCGCGGTCCCTGTCGTTGCCGCGGCCGTTTTCCTGACGGTCATAGCGGTCTTCCTGCCGCATGAAAGCATTCGGATTTTCCTTAATCTCCTCGCGGATCTCCGGATGGTCCTGCAGGTAGGCATAAAGCGCAGGATGGTTCTTCGTAAATTCTCCGTTATTCACGAGCGACGGATCTTTGCGAAGCTGTTCGGCAACTTCGCGGTGACTATCAAGGAACTGATCGAAGCGCGCCAGTTCGCCACGAGTAATGTCGTTGCGCCCGCCTTCGTGGCGGTCATAACGATCTTCTTGCCGCATGAACGCGTTCGGATTTTCCTTTAGCTCCTCACGAATCTGCGGATGATCCTGTAAATACGTGTGCAGCGCGGGGTGACTGCTTTCGAATTGTGGATTGTTTACCAGCGAAGGGTCTTTGCGAAGCTGTTCGGCAATTTCGCGATGGCTGTCGAGGAACTGATCGAAGCGCGCAAGCTCACCACGGGTGGTGTCATGGTCATTGCGATCTCTGTCGCGATCTCCATTGTCACGGTCGCCATCGTGGCGGTCGTAACGATTGTCGACGTCACGGCCATTCTCGTTGCGATCGTAGCGACTTTCCTGCCGCATAAAGGCGTTTGGATTTTCCTTTATCTCCTCGCGAATCTGCGGATGATCCGCTAGGTATGCCTGCAGCGCAGGGTGATTCTTCTCATACTCAGGATTATTTACGAGCGACGGATCTTTGCGAACCTGCTCGGAGATTTCCGGATGGTCGTCGAGGAACTGATCGAAGCGCGTCAATTCCTGACGGGTGGTGTCTCCGTCTTGTACAGGCCGGTCATTCTGAACGGTCTGAGATCGAACGTTCGCGGGCGAAAGAAGACAGAGAAAAGTAGTCAGAGCTGTTAGGGATAACCAGCTCCCAAAGTATGATTGTCGGTTTTTCATACAGCGCCCTCCTTGTGAAATGTTTTCACACGAAGTCAGGGTGCAAAATCCAGGCCAAACGGCTTCGCAAAGAACGAACGTTGGCGCAATCAATAGGTTGCAGGAACGAGAGAGAAGCCTTTAACCTGCAATCGAGGAGGAAATTCGACACACTTCAGGGAAAATCGTTATACGGGAAAGGCCTTACAGTAAAGGCTTTATCGTGACCCGCCTGGCCGAAAGCTAGTAGACGAAGTCCTGGCTAAGAGAAGTGAACAAAACGCATGGGGCGTTCGTATCTAGTGACTAGAGGAGCCACGCCCCATGAAAGATGTTCGTTACGCTCTACGGCAATTTATCAACGCTCCAATTTTCACTGCTACCGCTGTTTTGACTTTGGCGCTCGGAATTGGCGCGACTACGGCGATTTTTACGCTGGTGCACGCTGTGCTGTTAAATTCGCTTCCGGTGGCCAAGCCTAGCGAGCTATACCGGGTGGGCGATGTGGAGAATTGCTGCATTAATGGCGGGTTGCAGGACGATTGGGCGCTCTTCTCGTACGACAAATACAAAACTTTTCGCGACAACACGCCGGGCTTCGTGGAGATGGCCGCGTTCCAGGCTGGACACGATCTGATCGGAGCGCGGCGCGCCGGCAGCAGCCAACCTGCGGAATCGATGAGAAGCGAGTTCGTGTCTGGAAATTATTTTGCGATGTTTGGCGTTGGGCCTTACGCGGGACGCGTTTTGATGCCGGACGATGATCGCCAAGGCGCGTCACCGGTGGCGGTGATCAGCTATCGCGCGTGGCAGCAAAAATTCGGCGGCGATCCGGCGGTGGTGGGAGCGGCGTTTACTTTCAACGGCCAACCGTTCACGGTGGTGGGAATTGCACCGCCTGCTTTCTTTGGTGACAGGCTTTCGGATCCGGCCGCGTTTTTTATTCCGATTGCAGACGAGCCGCTTGTCGACGGCGATCCAGGTCTTGTGAATTTTCCGCAACAGGATTGGCTGGACATTATCGGGCGCATTGCGCCCGGCTCGGACCCGAAACAAATTGGCGCCCATCTGCAAGTGGAGCTGCAGCAGTGGTTGCTGAGTCCTGTCGCACAACTTCAGCCGGGAGAGCGCGACGCGGTGTCCAAGCAAACGCTTCGGCTGTCGCCGGGCGGCGGCGGGGTCCAACAGTTGCGCGACGAATACCAATCAAGTTTGCACTTGCTGATGTGGATTTCGGCGCTGGTGTTGGCCATCGCGTGCGCGAACGTGGCCAATCTGATGCTGGTGCGCGCGACTACGCGCAAACTTCAAACATCTATCAGGGCCGCGCTCGGCGCGTCTGTGTGGATGCAGATCCGGCAAGTGCTTATCGAGAGTGTGGTGCTGGCTGTGCTGGGCGGGATCGCGGGAGTGGCTATCGCATTCGGCGGAACACATTTAATTTTGCGACTCGCGTTTCAAAATACT
Source organism: Acidobacteriota bacterium (assembly GCA_013287135.1). Classification (GTDB taxonomy): domain Bacteria; phylum Acidobacteriota; class Terriglobia; order Acidiferrales; family UBA7541; genus Palsa-295. The sequence continues at coordinate 6,575 of JABDEK010000088.1, forward strand.
TACGTGGCAATACACGCTTCGCCGTCGTTGCCCGTGCTCGCGTTTACATTTGCAGTGGCTGTTCTGACGGGAATTTTGTTCGGTGTTGCGCCGGCGTGGATCACGGCCAATGCGGCGCCTGCGGATGCGCTTCGAGGCGCAGGGCGTTCTACTGGGCGTAGCAAAGGCTGGGCGCAAAAATCGCTGGTGATTGCGCAGGCCGCGCTTTCGCTAGTGCTGCTTTCCGCAGCAGGGTTGTTGACGCAGAGCCTTTACAATATGCAGCGGCAAAATTTTGGATTCGAGACGCCCAACCGGTACATCGTGCACATCGATCCGGTGATGGCGGGATACAAAACCGAGCAGATGCAGGCACTCTTTCGCCAACTTCACGATTCGCTCGCGGCCATTCCGGGCGTTGGGCAGGTAAGCTTTTCACTTTACACTCCGATGGAGGGCGACAATTGGGGCGAGACTGTTTTCATCGAGGGACAGGCGCCGCCTCCGCCCGATTCGGATCAGAACCATGCTTCTTGGCTGCGCGTGAGCGGCGCTTACTTTGAAACATTGGGAACGAAAATCGTGCAAGGGCGGTCGATCAACGAGCTGGATTCGCCGACGTCGCGGCGCGTCGCCGTGGTGAACCAGACGTTCGCGAAAAACTTTTTCAAAGGCGAGAACCCGCTGGGACATCATTTCGGCTATATCGACCAGAAAAATGCGGGATTCTTTGAAATTGTTGGTGTGACGGAAGATACCCAATATCAAGATGCAACACATAAAATTCCGCCGATGTTTTTCTTGCCGTCTACCCAGAGCGTCGCGTTTGACAATCCGCGTTTCAAAGCTTTCGAAGAGAGATCGCACGATCTGAACGCGGTGGAGTTGAGGACGCTAGGCAAAGTGCCGGAGCTGGAAGCGCAAGTGCGCCACGTGCTCGCGGATGTGAATCCGGATCTCGCGCTGATCGACTTTACGAGCTTCGCAGACCAAGTGGACTTAAACTTTTCTCAGCAGAAGTTGATCGCGAAACTTACTTCGTTGTTCGGACTGCTTGCGCTAATGCTCGCTTCAGTGGGGCTGTACGGCGTCACCGCATATTCGGTGGAGCAACGCACAAACGAAATGGGGGTTCGCATGGCGCTGGGCGCGGACCGGTTAAACATTTTGAGGCTAGTGCTGCGTGGAGCATTAATGCAGATGGGAATCGCACTGGCGATCGGCATTCCCGTCACGATTGCCGCCGGTCGCGCGATGGCTACGCAACTATTTGGGATCAAACCGTACGATCCGCGCATCCTGCTGATGACGAGCACAACGCTTGCTTTCGCGGCGCTCCTGGCGGCGGTGGTTCCGGCTCGGCGCGCGGCAACGCTGGACCCAATTAGCGCGTTGCGCACAGAATAGTGGAAGGGCTTAATTGGGGGGTTTTTCGTCGTCGACCATGACGATGGTGCACGGGTCGGTTTTCGGCGCGAATTTTCTGCAATTTTCGAGCGCGAGCTTTTCGGCTTGTGCGGCGGTGCGTCGTCCCACGCTAGTTCCATATCCCTTTGCCGGCGAGGCAGCGAAGGCTTTGTGCGGCGCGCTCAACAAGTAGGTTTGGAATTCATCGCGGCCTTGAGTGCCGAGATAGGAAGGAGGATTCGCGACGGGCACGGAAATTTGCAATAGTGTATCGCGCAGCAGGAGATTTTGGCTCTTCAGAAAATCATCCACCATGGGAGTCCAGATAGGAATTCCATGCAGAGAAAAAAGCGTATGCCCATCCCCTCCAAAGGGAGGGGCAGCGATGAAGCGCGCGTTGCCTCCTTTCTCGGTAAACTCCCGATAAAAGCGATGCGCTAACGGCGGCCCGAAAAAATGGTCGTTGGTGGCGTAAATCCAGAGCATGGGGACTTTCGAATGTTTGCCAAATTCGCCGAAAGCCTGGACCAGATCGTCGGCGTGGCAAACGTGATCGGGGACGTCGGAACCGCGGCCTCCTGCAAAGCTGATTGCGGCGACGAGTCCCGGCGTCGGATCGGCGGATAGAGCAACCATCGCGAGGCCACCGGTGGAAACTCCGACGCTAATCATGCGCGAGGGATCCACTTCCGGCCTAGTGCGGAGATAGGCGACGGATTCGCGAAGATCCTTCACCGCCTGCTTTGTGGGGCCGACAAAGTCAGGGGCGCGGCCGCAGACGTGGCCGTCCTCGGAGTAGCCTCCGCCGGAATCGCCGAAGCCGCGGCGCATTACGATTACTGTGGTCCAACCGCGACGCGCGAATTCACGGGCTTGCGGGATGAATCTCAGCGGAGTCATGTCCGCGCGATCTTTGGCTTCGCGCGGGGTGCCGTGCGTCATAAGGGCCATCGGATGCGGCTTTGAATCATTGGGGCGCACCATGACGGCTTCCAGTCCCTTTTCTCCTGAGCTGTGCGTGGGGATGCGAAGCTCGGTCACGACGATATCTTGCGCGAGCGACGGGCTGGCTAACGCGGCCGTCGTCAGCAGAAACGCAAACAATATTGCAACGGGCTTAGTCGTCTTCATGCTGTCTCGCGAAACATATTCATGTATTGTTCGCCACCGACGATGCAACCGGCTCGAAGTGTAAAGATTAATATTACGCACAAGCTTCGCTCCGGACACTAACACCGGCTGGACAGATTAAGTTGCGAATTTGAACTGGAATCGAGGCATCCGTGAAGTCCGCCAAATTTGATTAATTTTTTGGTGACGTGAATGGTGCGGCTAGATCGGTGGTGCCCATTTTTCCGGAGGCGGTGTCGAGCACTACGAAGCGCAAGCGGGTTACTTTCGGGTCGATCGGTAACGTCAAGCGTAAGACCACTGGCATCTCCGGATATGTGGGAATTTTTGCAGCGGGTATGGTGGCGAGCTGCGCGTAGCTTTGCGGGTCTTGCGGTTCCTGGTCTTTGAAAAACGCAGCGGTGGCGGCACTGAATTCGCAACGCAAATCGCCGTTTGCGGACCTGGTCCAGGTAAGCATGTGACGGTTTGCTCGTACTACGACCTGAACGGAATGCGGCTGGTCCGGAAGAACGGTGGCGGTAGCCTTCAACGGAATGCCGGTGTAGAGAAGCGGACTCTTCAACGCGAGTTCGAATTGATCGACGAGTTCGTCTTTCGGGAGGGGCGTGTCCGGCACCGGAAAATAGCCAGCGCGTGTGCGAGCCTTTAGATCCGGACGATTCATTTTGACGGAAATGTTGCGATATTTGCCGTCTAACGATTGGTTGGCGGGGTAGTAGGTCAGCGTGTAGTAATTGGCTTCTTCGTTCATGCTGCGGGCTACTTCGTCGTCCACATCATTGCGGCCCCAGAAAGACTTGCCTCCGGTCTCGCTGGAAAATTGCTCGAGCACCATATCTTTGAAATCCAGTTTCGGATTATTCGAAAAATATTCCGATTGCGTATAAAAGGTTTGGGCAGTGACGGAACCGGAAGTCGCTATCAGGCCGCGCGGGTCAACGGTGTAGATCGTCAAGCGCGAGTGCAACAGGTCCAGAGATAATTTGCGAATGGCCAGGAAAAGTTTTGTTTGCGAAACTTGGTCCAACCTGGTGTCCGACAGTATGGGAAAGCCCGGACTGATCCACACGATGCTTCTTCGCACGGGGGAATCCGCGAAAGCCACGGCTACTTGTTCTAGCGCGCCGAGAGAAATATTGATGCGCTCCGACGCTCCATAAACTCCGCCTTGCAGACGCCAGGGAAGATCCGGGCGATGATGATCCAAGGCCGACCACAGAGCATTTCCGTCGCGCGTAGGCTGGTGCAATACGACGAGGCCTTTGTTGGTCAAAGCCATGAGCGCGGTTGATTGGCTCAGTTGGCCTTCATTTTTTTGAAGGAATTTGCGCATGCAATAGCGGGCATAGGCCAGGTCCGTATATTGCGTATTCATTTCGTCCACCAATATGATAGTTTGCGCGGTTTCTGGAGTTGCGCCGGCGCTGGCGTTTTGCAAACCGTGCTCTTCGAACGACGCGATATTCTGTGATTCCTTGTCTTCTGCAACTGTGAAATCGTCTTTTGTGAGGCCTGGAACAGGATGATCGTTTTTGTCGGTCACTGCGACATCGAGGACTACGAGGTAGGTGCGGCTCTTTACTACGTTTTGAGACGAAGCGTCTTGGGCTCCCTGCGAGTGCGCGAAAGGACTAATTGCAAGGCAGAGGAAAAGGCAGAACTGAAGTCGTGATCCCATATTAAACTTTGGCTGCCTGCTTATTTTTTGCTCCTAATTCGCTGGTGGAATCAATGATTCGTTACGTTAACCGTTTTAAGACGATGGCGCGCTGTTAAAGTAAATTTAAAATTGGGTCAAAGTAGTATGATTAGGCCTCAAATTGCTTTCACGCTGGATACGAATCCTCGTGGGGCTGTAGCTCAGATGGATAGAGCAATGGTTTCCTAAACCATTGGCCGGGAGTTCGACTCTCCCCAGCCCCACCATTATTTTTAATTTATCCTACGCAGCGGCCCAATCGGTGTTCTATGAATCGCATCCATAGCGTACTGGATGTCGTAAGCAATGATGAACCCGAATTTAGATTCACCGTTTGCCTTCGATGGTCAGGCGTTGTCGCTTGTGGCGTTGAGGTAGCATGTAATGCCGAGATAACGTCAGCAGGTTCCGAGACGTAACCTGAAATCACAGCGATAATCCTCTGGTCGGCTCCAGTTCCGAAAATTACTGGACCACCAGAGAATCCCTCATTGTTAATGCCATCTAGAATCCATATGTGGTCGCCTTCGTTGAAGAGAGCTGAAATAGTGCATCGCTTTTCAGAATGCGGAGAGCCACTGACCTTGCGGTGGTCGAGCCATACGGCGGGTGCTTTGCGCTTGTAAGAACATGCTTTGCTGTCACCCAGTAAAGCCAAGACCACTAACTGATTGCTCCAAAAGCCCAGAAGCCGACGAAGGATTGCAATTCGTCTGCCATTTCCTACAGCGAACTCCGGCGTCAATTTAAGGTTCCTATTGGATGGAGCATCGCAGCGCACCAGGCTAGGCTCGGCTAGACGTTCAGTATCCGACAGTCTCAGAATGGATAAAGCGCCCTAGGATTATCTGTTCGAGAATATTCAAATAAAAATGGCGAGGTGAATGATGCGCGGATTTGCATTTCTGGTGTTAGCTACTTTTGCCGGATTGTTCTTCACAGCAACCGCCCCGAGAGTGGCGGCTCAGGCTACCGTCACCGTGGGAGTAGAGCCCGCATGCCCGTACGGTTACTATGACGTTGCTCCCTACGCTTGTGCCCCGGTCGGTTACTACGGTCCGGAGTGGTTTGTCGGAGGAGTCTTCATTGGCGCAGGCCCATGGTTCCATGGTCCTGACAACTTTCGCGGCCATGTGAACAACCGCTTCCATCCCGACCACGGCTATAGGGGCCCAATGCCAAAAGCCGGTGAGAAAGCCGACGAGGGGAAACGAGTCGATGCTGCACACTTCAAAGGAAACGAAGAGCGGGACGGTCGTGGCCATGTAACTGGTGGCAAAAAGTAATCGACCGGAGTATATACAAGTCGCCTCCGCTGGAGCCCGCATTTCTGATTTTAGTCTTGCGTCGCTCCGGCGGCCCGAAGCGAGGCAGCGCTGCGTTCCTGCGTCAAGGCAAGGCGGGGTTTCCTCGATGCCCGGCTTTAGCCGATTATCCGCAGATTCGGGCCGTACTTATAAACTGCTTCCTGGGCGCGTTCTAATAGTTGCTCAATTCTTGGAAGAATCTCTTCCACACCCGGCCCCACTTTCCTTTCCACATCGTCCAGCCAATGCTTCGGAAGTTTCAGGAAGTGGTCCCTCGCGTCCTTGTCTACAATCGTCTCTTCAAGCTTCGTAGCCCACGCTTTCAGCGCCTCTAGTTTCTCTTGGCTCATTCTGCACTCCGCCGCACCGCATTCTACCACGGTGGGAAATTCGTTATCGACGACCGGTAAGCCGAATCGTTGTTTTGTATAGCCGCGGTGCGGATATTCCGACTACAGCCTTTCCTTGGCTTAAGACGTTACGAGCCTATGGCGCTCCAAATCTTCAGGAAGCGAATTCGTAAGGTGAGAATCGCCTCCATTTTCCATTTTCCTTTAGTTTTCCATTTAAGGGCTTTGCTAGGGAAGCTAAGCGCCGTTCCAACCGTTTAGATTAAATCCGACTTAGCTTCCCAAGCTATATGTCAGAAATTTCGATACTTGAAGTCCGCGGGGTCGCGTCTTTACTGAATTAACCCGGTGCTGGAAGAATTTGTGGCAGGCGCAACGCCCGACGATGAAAACATCTGGCACGCCCGCAGCTGCCATCCGACTCGAGAATGTAGAACGCAGATTGTAAATTGGGAAACTTGCTCAACTTCCTCTCGCTTTCTGAAAGCCAAACTTATCTCTTGATAATCAGAATTCTAGTAGCTCACTGCTCTTCATTCCATACTCTGTAACTGTATTCCAAAACTGTGTGTAGATAGAGATAGTACTGACCTCCGCTAGGATGTGATGACCCGCACATCGCTGCTGTGCAGTAAGCGTCTGGTGAGAGCCGCGTTGACTAAGGCGAAGATGTATTAAGCAGAGACGGGCTGAATACGTCACCTGCGCCAATACGGGATAATCCGCCTTTTTGGATCAGGAAACAGGTGAGTGCGGCGAACAGCGATTGAATCGGAGCGATGGACAGACATTTGCGCCGGGCAACTGCCTTCGTAGTCCGGGTGAAGTGAGTCTCAAGGATGGACTAAATCGGTAGTCGTCGCGTAGTGTCTGATCCATTCCATCTCAACTGCAGCCTCACGAGCTGGCGTTGACTCGATTAGCTTCGGTGGAGGCAGATCATCTGAAATCCTGAAGCGCTCCCGAGAGTAGCTAAGGAATGAGTGGATGCCGGGGGAGGAGTGGCACCCGCCGCACTGCCGAAGGATGATAGCCTGGCCTGCTTCCTCGGGATTATTTTCGTCCTCAAACTCATCGGGGCCCCGGTAGATATTAAAAAAGCCGAATTCTTTCTCGTCTGCGGCCACCGCATGAAATCCTCCTGATCGGCCGGAAAACAGCACCTGCCGATCCACTCTGAGTTCGAATACCCGCTGGGGTGGATCCCTGAATGCATTCTCATCTGAGAAGGGACGAATCGAGCGATAGACGCGGATCTGCGCACTTTCTGTCAGATGGGTAGGTACCAACCTCCCGCTGTTGTCCATGAGCACGGCCTGACGCACCAGCGCCATGCGTGTGCCAAGTGGAAGCTGCGGCGGCTCCGGTGACGGAACCATGATTCCCCCTGGAAACTCACGATCTTCTCCCCAATGAGTCGGAATCGTTCGCAACTTTTCCAGATATGCAAGCGTCTCCGTGCGTCCACCCGGCAAATCGAGGAATACCAGGAATACAGATCGACCATCGAAAAAGATCAAATGTTCGGAGGCCACTGACTTGCCATGCTGTTCACTTAAACAGACCCAGGATCCTGCAGGATCGAACAGGTCCGGCGGCAAAAACCCTCGGTCTGGGTCGCGCGAGTCATAGATGGCTGGAAAGGCCTTTGATCGCGCTGCTTCTTGATAGTTATCGGGCAGGGCCTGAATCTCGTCGTCAGTTAATGCCAGACGGCCAATGGTCTCGCGAAGCTTGGCTTGCAATTGCGCGCGGTTGGATTTCTGCTCGGTGTCAGAGTCCGCCAGCCAGTTGTAGATAGCAATCAGATCTCTCTGCATCCAGGCTCGTTTCAATGGATCGCGGATAAGAAGTTCGGCATGTTGCTGCAGAAAGTGATCTAGCAATCTTATAGCCTCGTCATGCGACGGCCCAACGATCAGATATCTTGTCTCCACACGCACATAGGGATCGAGTTCCGCGCCTCCGTATTGCCGACCATTCTTGCCGGTCCGCAGATAAAACAAGCGAAACAGCCGGTTCCAGATGTGATGGGGGTCGCGATCGTAGATGCAGCAGGACGTGGAAGTGGAAGCTACTTCCTGACGCCGCTGAGAAAGGACCTCATTTCTTAGGTGGACCTCCTCCAACTTCTCCTGCGTGCGGAGAAAACCAGCACATAGCAGGACGTACACGCCAAAGCTCAAACCTGCGCGCCTCATGGACTGGCCCCCGAGTGCTAAACATAACTCAGGCCTCCTGCCGCAGCCAAGTAAGCGTCTGGTGAGAGCTGTGTTGATTAAGCCGAAGCTGAAGTAACCCCGGTCCTCAGGTGGTCAAGGTATTAACTTTCGGGAGGCGCGGGTAAAAACCCCAAGCAATCTCGGTGTAGTGGTTTTGTAGTAGGTATCTGTTCAAAACGGTTCAAATCGAGGACGGATGGTTCAAATCGAAATCATTGGAACCTGTTGAAGGATATAGTAGAGTCCACAATTTTCACAACGGGTCAGAATGGTCTCCTGTTTTCCTAAAATGCGTCTCGGGAGTTCGACTCTCCCCAGCCCCACCATCTATGCGAATACTTTGCAGAAGGATTGCGCATCCCAGTTCGGCAGTGTCCATCCGCTACTGCATGGTTCCTTTTGCAACTCTGCTCCAAGCGATCCAAAATTGTTCCTCGATGTAAAGCTCCGCGAAATCCGATTTATTCGGACGCTGCAACATTCTTGGGCCACATTCAGTGGGGATCTTTTTGCTTTGTAGATGGATGAAAAACCGCCACTGCCTGCCGGTCGCCTGGAGCGCTTTTTTGTTCTTTGCATGATCTCTATTCAGAAACCGTTGCCCGAGTCTCCTCGTCAGATAAAAATAGCTGTCCGTGACGGATGACGCATCCAAAGAAACATGAGAAGGCGCAACTCAAAACCGGCGGCCATTGCACTTGGGCTGGCTTCTTTGTTGTGCGGGGCGAATGCTGGCGCGACGGAGGCGCCGATTCCACACGGCACAATAGAGATTATCGCTCAGAATGAATCGATTGAGCCGGGGCGTGACTTTAACCTCGGGCTTCATTTCCAACTGGAGAAAGGGTGGCATATTTACTGGGCCAATCCTGGTGACTCGGGCGAACCGCCGCGAGTGGAGTGGAAGATGCCTAAGGGCGTTACGGCGGAGGAGATTGAGTGGCCCACGCCTCATCGCTTGGGAACGTCCGCCATTGTAGATTATGGTTACGAGGACGCTGTGACGCTGATCGTGCCGATGCGAACGGAGACAATCCTGGCGGCGCAGCAAACCGCGCAAATCGGTGTGCAAGTCAAGGTGCTGGTATGCCGCGAGATGTGCATCCCCGGCAAGGCGCAAGTCTCGCTGACGCTTCCGATCAAATCGCAAACTGCTGCGCCGAATAGCAAGACTGCCGCTTTATTTGCGGCGGCACGCAAATCCCTGCCGCAACATGCGCCCAAGGACTGGAAATTCAGCGTGGACGACACCATAAGCTCCTTCGTGCTTTCGGGAAACCTTGGGCATCAAACTACGCGCGCCATCTTTTTCCCGTTGAACGAATCGCAGATTGACAATGCCGCGCCCCAAGACTTTGCCCCTACGGCAGCTGGCTTTCGATTGACGCTACGAAAATCGCAACAGCTTTTGAAGCCGATCGCAAGGTTGAAGGGCGTGCTGATGCTGTCTGATGATCGTGCTTATTGGATTGAAGTGCCAGTGAGCAAACCTGGTGCCGGACAAAGTAATTCTGGCGCCAATGTTCCACCGAAACATTTGCTGGAGGAGGGAAAAACCACATGAAGCGCTCAATTCTATATCCGATTATGATCGCTCTGATTCTTTGCCTAGCTCCGCTGCTTATCGCAGCTGCAAAAGTTGGCGAAGCTGCGCCGGACTTCACCGCCACGGCCAGCAACGGCCAGACCGTTAAGCTTTCGGCTAACCTTGGAAAATATGTTGTGCTCGAATGGCACAACAACGGATGCCCCTACGTTGGCAAGCAATATAACAGCGGCAACATGCAGCGTTTGCAAAAGCAGTGGACCGCGCGCGGCGTGGTGTGGCTCACAATTCTTTCTTCCGCGCCAGGAAAACAGGGCTACGTGACGGCGAGTGAAGAGAACGACTACGTGGCGAAGATGCACGCGAAACCGACCGCCGCTCTACTGGATCCAACCGGTGAGATAGGGCATCTATACGACGCGAAGACGTCGCCGCAGATGGTAGTGATCAATCCGCAAGGCATTGTGATCTACGATGGCGCGATTGACGACAAACCCACCACGGACCTGAACGATGTTCCGGGCGCTACCAATTATGTGAATCTCGCGCTCGAACAAGCTATGGCCGGCAAGAAAGTGGAGACGCCCGCTACGCGTCCCTATGGTTGCTCAGTGAAGTACGCGAACTAAATGGATTGAGCAAGGCGTAGTGGCGATGACAATTTGCTTCCTAGCACTCAGCCGACTTTCGTTTGAAATTTCGATCCGCTTTGCGACTTCGGCATATTTCGAATTTTGAATCCACGCGGCTCGCCTACGCCCGCAGTCGAAATTGTCTCCGGCAATTGCTATTTACGGCAATGAGTGGGACTATCGGACCACACTCGGAACACGCAGCGCCGCTTGGAATGTGAAATGTCTTACCACTTCGAGTTCGACTCGGCCAACCGGATTCTCCTAGCCTGGTTTGAAGGAAAAGTTACCGACGCGGATCTGAAAGAATATTATCGGACCGCCGAGAGGTATGTGGCGGCAACTAATCCGAGCGCAGGCGTGTTGGACATGTCGGCGGTAAGTTCCCTGGAAGTTTCCCCGCAGACGATTCGCGAACTGGCTAGTTTGCCACCCGCATTTTCGGACCCAAACCAACCACGTTGCATTATTGCCCCCGCTCCGAAAACTTTTGGTATGGCGCGAATGTTTGAGTTGCAGGGACAGCCCACGCGGCCGAACCTGCACGTCGTTCGAACAGCGAAGGAAGCGTGGGCGATCCTGGGCATCTCGAAGCCGAAATTCGAGCCGCTAGAAATAAAGGTCTAGTCTGGTTCGTAGAAACCAGAAAACGCTCTAGGCTAACGCTGGATGGTTAGTTTTGTAGGATCGAAATCGTAGCCTTCGTCTTGCACGGTCTTTTGAGCTGCGGCGCGCAGGGACTGCTCATCGGCATTCTTCGGTAAGTCGCAATGACGGCGAATCACTTCTTCCCCTTCTGTGATGCGAATAAGCCACTTCGATTTTTCCTTATCCCAGGAAACTTCCACACGATCGGCGGCCATGGCGTCCTCCGCTAGATAATTTCAGCGACATTGTACGCCCGACCGTGCTAAGGACGCATCATTTTGTAACGGTTATATCAGGCTTTTGCGTTGGCTCCTGGCGTTCGATTCGAAACGTGTAGCATCCCGCGGTGGTGCTGC
>JABDEK010000089.1 GCA_013287135.1 Acidobacteriota bacterium
TAGACGCAAAATTGGAATCATCTGACGGATTTCCCGGCATCATGGACATAGGAGTTGCTAGCCCGCGCACGTCCAGTGGGTATATCGCGACGTTCGCTTTGTTGCAAACGTCGATCGTTGCCGTTAATTCTGACTGGCGCTCCGGCGTAATCGCAAATCCGGACGTAAACAGGATCATGCTCTTTCGTCCCGGAATGCTTGCCAGACTTTGCGCCATATTTCGAATCGCGAGCAACAGACTCTGCGCTCCAAAATCCATCATCCGAGCATCCAGCATGTCTGAACCGTTGCTCGATAATCCGAGAGAGGGATCGCCGTTGACTCCAGGTCCAATACTCGATGTCTCCGGATTGGAGCTCACTGCCGAAGTTCCGATCTGTTCCACCACTTTCTTTAGTCGTACAGGATCGGCCGTAAAATTCTGCACGATTCTGATGCTTCCGCCAAATTGCACTACCGCCATCACGCGATCGGGCCCGGCATTCTGGTCGATGAATTTTGCGGCTGCGGCGCGCGCCTGGGGCTGATCGCCGAACGCCATGGTCGAATTGTCAAAAAACAAGACCAAGTACCTTCTTTGTGCCGAAGCAGGGGCGCTGGGATTGACTCCAAAGGAGAAATTCACAATCGGTTGCTGCTTGTTGTCTTCGTAAACCTTGAACTCATCGACTTTCAAATCGTGTAGGTAATTGCCTTTTTTGTCCGTCACGATCACGTCCACGCGCACTGCTCGCGTCTCGCTCTTGATCGTGGGCAGTTGTGTGGGCGCCTGCTCCGCTTGCGGCGGCGTGGAACTTTGCGACGACTGTCGCGCCAACAAGTGTTCGCCGAAGCTTCCTAATGCCAGAAACGCTAGCAGCAGAAATGCATATAGGGCCAATCGGCGATGCTTCATTGTGCGTCCTCCGTGTTACGGTATTTCAATCACGCCATTTCTTGCTGAAAGGTTTGCTGCTTTTGAATCCCGCATAACCAGGCGCACGATGTATCCGCCCGGTTTCACGTCGAATCCGATGTTCACGGTCATGCCTGTTTGGGTCAGCCGCTGCAGCGTGGTGTCCTTCAGACGCAGTTCCACATTCTTCTGATTACCGGTAATGAAATTTCCGTTGCGGTCGAATAGCGCTGCCACGAACGATAAGTCGTCGAGATTTCTTCCCTGCGACTTTTCGAAACGCACGTGAGATACGTCCACGCGGGTTAGCACGGAGAGCTTCGCATTCACCGCGTCACTCTTGAAATATTGCAGATGCAATTCGATGGGAACGCCGTGCTGTTCCTCTTGCGAAAAAACTGCCTCCTCGAGATCTTGCTTCGCCGTTTCTTCCGGGGTCAGGCCGTGTTTCGGGGCGAAGAATCCCTTACGCGCCTGAATGGTGTAACTTCCTTTTTTCGCAATAGTGACTTTAATCGAGTGAAACTGCCCATTGAATTTCAACGCTTCCGGAATAAACCCAAGCAGATAGGAAACTTCCGGCACCGTCGCAGTCGTGCGGAATCCGGCGTCCAGGTCGTTGCTGTTGTGAAAATAAAAGCCGCCCGTGCCATTGGACAAATCCATTAGCACGTCCGACTGGCGCTCTTCGGCGGTAACCCGATAGCTCAAATCCAGCGCCATTGCGGCAGAGTTGGAGGGAACCGGTGCAGGGCGCGTAATATCTCCGATTGTATCCACGGTGTAAAGCCCGCGAGCGTCCAGCGTGTTGATAAAAACATTAGCCTTCGTCGCCCTGTCGATGACCTCTGAAATATCGTATTCATGACTCGGTGTCAGAAATCCCGGCGAAACCAAGACAATTGTCCTCTGGCCCGGAAGCACAGATATCCGGCGAACCACCTCGATTAGCCGTCGAACTGCATATTCCGTATTGGTATCTCCTGCGTTCAGTAGCTCCATCACCGTTGAGGTAACCAACATACGTGCCTGGTTCGCGGCTGTTGCGCCGCTGTACCCGGAACACGCAATCGCGTCGTCTGTTGCGGCCTCCAAGGCTTGATGGTCATTCTTGTTTTGAATCAGGTCGGCTTCATAGTAATTCATCGGCGGACATTGGCTAGTGCCCGAAGGATCATACCCGCCAATGAAATGTGGTATCAGTTGCTTCACCATCTCCCGAATCTTGGCGTGGTCATCGGTGAAATCTACTTGCGCTTGCCCCGAAGTAGTAAAAATTGCGATGCGCTCGGCCGGTTGCACCGAAGAATCCAGAAAACGCAGCGCAGCTAGACGCGCCTGCATTAAGTCTTCCAACTTTAAATGCACGTCATCAAACAGAAGGGCCACGAATCGAGAGGGCAGAGCAAGGTTTCCAGCCGCGGCCGCATCCGGCTGATCGGGCGAAGCATTGCTAGCTACACCGCGCACAACCTGTTGCGCCACAGACGCCGGAGTTTCCACCGAGAAATTTGAAATTGTTTGCGCTCGGCGGTCTTGAAATAGACGAAAATCTTCCTTGGTCAGATCAGTGACTACTTTTCCACTCCCGTCGTGCACGATCACACGAACAGGAACCAAGTTTACGTGCGACTGAAATGGCACGGTCGATTGCGTATCGACTTCAGTCGTTTCAGAAGAGTTCTGAGTTTTCGCCGCGGGACTGGAATTCGGTTTTTGGTCTGTCTGTGATGCAGCTTGGGATGGGGAAGCGGATGATTGCTGGTTTGTGCTAGGTTGCTGCGATTGGGCTGCTCCGCCAAACGTCAACGGAATCAGAATCGCACAGAGAAACAAACTTGCAGGTGCGGCACTATTCAAGCCTAGGAAACCACGGCCCGCAGCACGACTCATCCGGCACCCCGGTGCGCCGCCCATTTGTGAGAACCCGCGTGTTCCCGTCTAAATGCGCGATTGGATTGGAGACCGAAGTCTAGCTTGCCCGTACGCTGACGTCAATAACTGCGATGCTATCAGGGGGGGGCGAATAATCCGCCTAAGTGGACGGATTTCTTCCTCTCCCATCTCGTATGTCATAGATAGAAAGGTTGTTATAGTCAACACGCTGTTTGCAAATGAGCCGCCATTATCCTAGAATTTTAAGTGTGATTACTCGAAGGAGTGAGATACAATCCGCCTCTTATCCGCCACAAATCTTCCGCTAGACGGGGTTTAAAATGACGTTCGGAACCAAGATGGAGAAGTATCACGGCGTGCGCTGCTATTTCTGCGGCGAGACGATTCCCGTACCGGCAAGAGTTGCAAACAAGCAAGCCTCTCTGAGGTTAGATCCAGCCGCAAGCTCTGACGAACAGAATTTCCCGTCACTGAATTTGCGTTGCCGAGTCTGCCAAAAGGAAAACTTCTACAAGATTACCGATGTCGCGGAAGTGGAAGACATCCCTGATCAACCTAAGAGTCAGAAAGGCCCAAGTCTGCGTCGGCTTCGTCCGCAAACCAGAATCTTCAAAACAGCAACGGAATAGGGGCTCGTCCGTCAGCGGAGCTCTTGATTTCGTAGCGCCGCCTTTTACGGCGGCCTCTTGGTTTTGCTTGGATGTTTTTCGGGTCCTTCGCGGCCAGTCGAGACCGTCTGAACTTGTCTATAGAACTGCGCCGCGAAACGCTTACTCCACCGTTGAATTGAACTCCGGCTTTCCCACTGACTCCGCGCGTTTTTGTCCAAAAATCGGGAAATTGCCTTGCGCGGGTTTTTCCTTTCTCCAATCATGATATGTGTGGCACTCGAAACATCGTGTCTCCGCTGCTTCGCTTCCGGAATGATGGCACTGTTCGCAGGTTTTGATTCCCGGCAAGAGAATATCCGAGGTTTCCTGACTGGTTCTCGCCGCCGTATGGCACTCCTCGCATCTTAGAAGCCGGTGTTGGTCATGATTAAATACCGCGTGCTGAAACCAGCGGACCGTAATATTTGATTTTGCAACCATCGGCAACGGCCGTCTCGCCGGAAAACTCATTGCATGGCACTGCATGCATGTCTTTCTCCACAAAAGCTGTTCCGACTCAGCCGTTCGCTCCGAAACCCACTGCTCAGGTGTAAGCACTCGAGGCGAAACAGGGAAGGGTTTCTGAGGCAAGTTCGGATCCGAATTTGTAATGCGCAATTCCGCGGGGTGCGCTGCAATGTAACGCTGGAATCTTTCCACCACGAAGGCGTGAACGACGTCCGGTGTGTCGTGCGGAGCGCTTTCGCTGAAGCGCTTGTCGAATTGCAATCCATGACACGCCATGCAATGTTGCGCGTACGAAACGGGCGCCATGTAGGCTCGCTCCGGGTTCATCGACGGAGGTTCACGCTCCGGCGCGCCTGACCCTGCTTTTGCGGGCTGCGAACCAAACCTCGCAGGCTCATTCGATGCTGCCGGCCGGTGGCAATCGCCACAAGCAAGCTGCACCGGGCCGCTCGGGCCTGCCAGGTTGGTTTTCAAATGCACCCGGTGATTGAATTTTATGGTGCCGGGATCAACGCTTCCGGCGCGCACGGCGGCGAATTCCGGGTGGTTGGAATTGAACCCCCTAATATTCCTCGCATAGTGCGTGGTGGACCCGGCTGCGCGAAGATTGGCGTGGCATTGCGTGCAACTCGCGTCACTCGTAGCTGCCAGTCGCAGACTTCCGCGGTGCTCGCGATGGCAAGTGGCGCAGTTCGGCGTGAACACTTGGTTGGTGTGGTGAATCGGCCCATCGTGGCAGGTTTCGCAAGCGCCGTCGCTGGTCTTGGAGCTGAAAACTCCAGCCTCTTTCAGGTGGCAGGAGCTACATCGTTCGGTGAGCACGGCATGGCTCGCCGACATCTTCCCGCTGCTGTACACTCGGTCATTGCGAGCAATCGCAAACCAACCGAGCCAAATCAGTGCCAACATTGGCGCGCTAACCGACAAAATAAAACGCAATCGCCGGAACGGATGTGAGCTCTTGAAGTAATTCAGGTCGATGCGTTGCGCAAGCTTCTTCGTCGTCAGCTTCGCTCGCCGCACAATCTCTTGCTCCCCGCCCGCACTCTAGTAGCGCAAGGCCATAAACGCATGCACGCACCCCAGCAGCAGCAACGCAAACGAAAGCGGTACATGCAACATCAACCACCCATGTAGCCAATGATGCAGCCGCGTTTGGCGTCGCAACTGCCGTTCCTCCTCGCAAATATCTTCCAGGCTTTTCATGGCGTCCTGCGTTTCCCCAGGGAGCAGCGTTCTCAGCTCCACAAAAATCGCGCGCGCGCTACCTGTATCCGCAAGCGGATGACGCTCCCCGCCGTCGTTGTGCAGGAATGGACGCATCTCGCGAACATAGAAATTAGAAAGCGCCGACGCAGCTTCCTGTGTGAGCGCAACGGTCTGCACGGCAATCGGCGCCCTCGCCGCTTGCCGTGTCGCCCCCGCATCGCTTGCACCAGTCGTTGCTGCAATTAACGCATCAGCATCTGCAATCATCCCAGTGCGCACATGATCGATTTGCTCGAAGATAGTTTCTTTCTGTACTTCCGCCGTCATCATATTCGGCATGTAATGCTGCAACGCCGCGCCAAAAAGCCCGCTGGCCACCACAATAATCAGCAAAATCATCAATACGCTGGTCAGCGGCCCGCCGAATCGAAATCCTCCATGAAATAAAATCATGGGAAGACTCAGGAGTCCCAGCCAAAGGTGCCCGCGCATCCAACTCTGCGCTCGTCCCAACCGCACCACCGGAAGTTTTTTCCGCGCGGCGAGCAATCCCGCAAATACCATAAACGCGGAACCGACCATCCCAAAAGTGAAGCCCACGGCACTTCCGCCGCTAGGCCCGGCAGGGGATCGCGCCGCGTAAAAAACATAAATAGCGCTCGCCACGCCCAAAATGATGAGCGAAGCGACCAGCCATTTCCGATGCGTACGATCAATGCGCACTTTGGATTTTGCAATCCGCCCGGAATTTTGTAACTACCGCGCCTTATCCGTATTCGCCCCAGGCTTCAGAAGCTCCGCAAAAAACTTTCGCGGATCCACCCGGTGAGCCGCGTCGTGCGGACACGCATACACGCAACTCGGTTCGGCATATTCCGTGCACAAATCGCACGAAGTCGCTTTCTGTTTCACCATGGCTTTCCTATGCCCCGGCGACGCAAGATCTTCCACCATCACATTAAACGGATGAATATTTATATTTCCGTACGGACAATTTTCAGCACACAGCCCACACCCGATGCACCAATCCTCAATAATTACTTCCAGCGAATTGCGCCGCCGAATCGAGCCCACCGGACATCCCACCATGCACAACGGGTCCAGGCACTGCCTGCACGATGTCGCCACCAGATAATGATCGAACCTTAATCCCTCACGAACGAGCCGCGTCACTCCCTCGTGCGCATCGGCGCAAGCTCGCACGCAAGCGTCGCATCGCGTGCAACTGGTCAGGTCAAGCAGTAGCAGGCTCTGCGCTTCCATCAATCCTTGCGTCAGAAAATCGTCGAGCGGAACATTCTGCAGCACCGCAAGCCGCGCCCGATTCATCTTCATACGTTCTTGTTCCACGGCCTCGAGTTTTTCGCGGACCTGCGGAAATTCCGCCAGCATCCGCTTGAAATCATTCGCGCCGATCCGTACCACCTCGACATGATCGAGCGCCGTACAGGTCGCCGTGCGCACATCCTCGCGTAGCAACCCCGTCTCGCCAAAATATTCGCTGCGCGAAAGATACGCCATTACCATTTCTCCGCCCATATGCAACTGCGTGACCTTCACGAATCCGATGCGGATCAGGTAAAAAGAATCGGCCGGCTCGCCCTGGCGGCAAATCACTTGTCCTGGCGAATAGCGCGCCAGCTCGACGCTTTCGCGCAGGCTGCTGATGAATTCGTCCGTCAGTTCTGCGAATACCGGCACCGCTCGTAAATGGCTGTCCAACGCCCGCTGCCGGTATGACTTTTCAAGCTGCGCGCGAAAAGTTTTGTTTCGCTGCATGATATCCAAAACGTTTCGCAGCATTTCCAGCATGGTGCAGTCCGTCTCCGCGCGCACCGTGGCCGACCGCGGATACAAACTCATGCAAGTCATCTCGCCGAAAAGGTCTCCGGCATTCAGTTCCGCCACCGGATTGTCGTACTCAAGATCCACAGGTGCGTCGATCGGTATCCAGCGCTTGTAAGTTTCCTCGTCGCGCTGGTCCTGTTGACGCTGCGCCAGCTTGCTGGAAAGTTTCCCGAGAAATTTCTTCACCACGCCCTTGGTCTTCACATGCGCCATCGGATTCGAAATCGAAACCCGCGCTTTACCTTCCAGGATGTAAAACGCAGTCGATCCGTACTCGCCTTCGCGGCAAATAATTTCGCCGCGCCTGAATTGCCTGCGCACTACCGCTCCGCGATTCAAACTGAGGAAAGTTCCCGACACGCCCTTAAAAAACGGAAGCTGTTGCAGTTCCTCAACTGGCACATTTTCGAATGTCGGCCCCAGCCCCAACGCCGTGTGCGTGAAGATTTTATTAGTCAGCGCGCCCGTGGGGCAGGAAACCATGCATTCCCCGCATGAAACGCACGACGATTCGCCCATGGCGCGTTGGTCGTCAAACGCAATCCCCGCCACGGTGCCTTTGCCCATGCGCGCCAATACAAAATGATCGCGAATTTCGCCGCACCCGCGAACGCAGCGGTCGCACAGGATGCAGGAATCAAAGTCCACCGCAATGCTGGGTGATGAGCTGTCTTTCGCCCGCCCCGTGCTATGCGGCGCAAAGCGCGTACGCGTTATATTGTCCCGGTGCGCCATCGCTTCCAGCTCGCAATCCCCGGAATGCTGTTCGCGCGTGCACGGGCTCGGATGATCCGCCATCAGCAATTCAACAAGCGTGCGCCGCGCGCGCTGCACTTTCTCCGAATTCGTGTTCACCACCATGCCCGCTTCCACCGGCCGCACGCACGACGCGGCGAAAACGCGCGCTCCCACATCCACCACGCACATGCGGCAAACTCCCACGGGCGTCTCATTTTGCTGGTGGCACAAAGTTGGAATGGGAATGCCCTGCATGCGGGCCGCATCGAAAACGCTGGTCCCCGCCGCGACGGAGACCTTATTTCCGTCAATCGTCAGTTCAACAAGCCCGTTAGCGCTCGCGCTCATGCGAGCCTCGCGGGCGTGGCGGGAATTTTCTGCTGCCTCTTGCTGGCGGCACAAATTCCAGATGGACACTTGCGTTGGGTCAAATGCGCATCCACTTCGCTCCGGAAATGTCTCAGCACCGACGAAATTGGCGCCGGCACCACCTGTCCTAGCCCGCAAATCGAAGTAAGCCGCAAAGCGTCGGAAAGTTCGTCGATCAGCGCCATATCGCTCGCCGAGCCTTCACCCGCGGCCCATGCAGTCAGCAAATCAACCATTTTTTGCGAGCCCACGCGACACGGCACGCACTTGCCGCAGGATTCATTTCGAAAAAATCGAGTAGAGTTCAGCGCCATGTCCAACATGCAAGTGTCTTCTGCGCACACGACGAGTGCCCCCGATCCAAGCATCGATCCCGCATCTGCCAACGATTTGAAATCCAGCCGCACATCGGCCATCGAAGCCGGCAAATATCCCGAGGAAGGTCCTGACGGCGCAAAGCCTTTTAATTTTTTGCCATCCGGCAACCCTCCCGCATATTTAAAAATCAATTCAGAAACCGGGGTACCCATGGGCACTTCATAGACGCCCGGCCGCACCACGTCGCCGCTCACGCCAACAAATTTCAAACCCGCGCATCCTCCAGTACCTTGCGCTTTATAAAAATCCACTCCGCGAATCAATATCGACGGCACATTCGCAAACGTTTCCACGTTATTGATTACCGTCGGCTTGTTCCACAGCCCTTGTTGAACGGGGAATGGCGGTTTATTTCGCGGCTCGGCGCGTTTGCCTTCGATGGCTTCCAACAATGCGCTTTCTTCCCCGCAAATGTATCCGCCCGGACTAACAAAGGTCTCCAACTCAAAAGCAAATTCGCTTCCCAAAATGTTTTTTCCGATGAGGCCTTGCTCCCGGCATCTGCCAATTTCATCGCGAAGGATTTCTTCCTGCTCTTCGTACTCATGCCGTATGTAAAGAATTCCCGTGCGCGCCCCAGTCAATACGCCGGCCAGAATCATTCCTTCGATCACCAAGTGCGGAAGATGCGTGAGTATGAAGCGGTCTTTAAACGTCCCCGGCTCGCTCTCGTCCGCATTGCACACCACATATTTCTCCGTCCCCGCCGCTTGCCGAACCAATTGCCATTTTGATTCGGTAGGGAAGCCCGCTCCGCCAAGCCCTCGCAACCCGGATGCCTTCAGCGTCGTGAATGCCGAGTTCCAATCGCGAGATGTGACTACGTTTCTCACCGCGGCATAACGCGCTCCCGCCGCGTTGGCGTAAGGATCGGAAGCGCATTTGTCGCCGCGTCGCACACGCGCAGGATGTGGCAGGTGTCCGCCCGCGAGCGCGCCGCCCACCATCTCCATCACTCGCTCTCGGTTCGCGCTGCTATAAATATGATCATTGATCGCAACAGCGGGAGCCTCGTCACAACGCCCCAGGCAGGAAACACCGCCCACGCGAACATCCGTTTTTTCGACCTGCGGAAAAGCGCTGTCTAAATCCGCGCGCAACTCACAAGCCCCGCGCAGATGGCACGACATATCCTGGCAAACTCTTACATCTATTTTGGGCGGCGGACTCAGACGAAAATGCGGATAAAAACTGGCTACGCTATGCAGGCGCGATAGCGGCACATCGATTTTCGTCGCCAAACTTCTGAGCTGATCGGCGGGTAGGTAACCGAACTGGCGCTGAATTTCCCTGAGGTCTTCGAAAACCAACGTCACTCTCCCCGTCCGGGAGGAATTCAATCTTCTGGCGGAAAACAGTTCTTCTGAGAGATGGGCTACGCCTGCTTCATATAACAAATCCGCAGAAGCAAGTCCAGGAACGAGGTAGGAACGATTTCCAAGGTTTAAACCTTCCGCGCAGATTCTGCCGTCAAACGAATGATCAGCGGTTGCGATCGCCCCAGCGCACGATGGTGGCGTCCGGGCCGACGGCCCAGGCGGCGCCGTCAAGGACGGCGATGGCATTGAGGTCGAAATCGCCGGTTCGCGTCCAGTGTGCGCCCTGGTCGGTGCTCACGTCCTCGCCGCCGGTGCCGACGGTTAGAAGCGTGTTGCGATCGAGGAACGCGACCGCTGAGCGGAATCCTCCTGGTGGTCTCAGGGCGAGATTCCAGGTGGCGCCTTGTTCGAGCGAGTAGGCCGCCGTGAGTTCGGGGCCAGAGTCATCCTTGGAATCCCCACCGACGACAACAAGGATGCTTCCCAAGCGAGTGATCGAGAACGCTCCCGCGTACGGGCTGCCTTTTGCGATGGGCGTGTCTGTGACCGTCCAGGTGCGGCCGAGATCGGGTGAATGAAATACCCGCGCGGCTCCGTGTCCGGTGACGAAGTAGATTTCGCGATTGTCGTAGATGGCCAGGCACGAACCGCTCGCGGCCACGGCGCTTTCGCCGGGGAGAGCTGCGGGCATCGTGTCACCCGGGAGTTCTTTCCAGTGCGCGCCATCGGTCGTACTGATGAGGACGAATTTTCCGTCAACGGGATCGCTGAGCGCGAAACATTCCTTTTCGGAGATGCAGACAAGCGCGTCGAGGGAGAACTGCGGGCGCGAGCCAGAAAATTGGAGCTTCCAGGTTTCGCCGCCGTAATGGGTCTTGTAGATGCGTGACATTTTTCCAGGGCCGGTGGACATCACGTAGGCGACTTTCTCATTGATGGCTTGGATTCCGCGGAGATCGAGCTCCCGGGCGCTATCGACAACGAGGCGTGTATAGTGCTGGCCCCCGTCATTTGATCTAAGCAGGCGGCTGTTCGAACCCGCAGCCCAGATGACCGGGGCCGGGTGGCGTACCGGATTGCTGGCGTGAGTGGCGGAAACGGCGCGAAGATTTGAGTTCCAGCGGCTGGCCTGCATGCTACTGGTCTCAATGGTCCACGATTGACCGGCGGCGGGGAAGGCAAAAAGAATTGTTAGAAGAAGGATTCGCACGGGCCAGTATTCTAGCAAAATCCCAAAGCCAGGACGAACATTAAAGCTTGCTTGACTCAGCGGATCATCTCCGTAGGCGTGAGGACTTCATTCCAGGCGATTATCAGGTGGCCATGGGTGCGGGCTCCATACCGATAACGTTTTGCAGCTTTTCTCCTTTTTCCTTCGACTTTTTGCCTTTTTCTCCTCGACTCTGCAGCTAGGCCCGATCCTACCCTACCTAAACAGTAACATCAGAAGTGAGGATTATCTGTTGCCTTCAGACTTGCGGTACACTGCTCTCGATTGGAGGATCAAATGTCAACCGCCCCGAAACTGATTACTCCCAAAAATGGTGAGCATGTTTCAACTACTCAACAAGAAGGCGTTTTTGAAGTTGTTTTTGTCAACTCACTCATGCAAACGGCGAATATTCGCTTAGTAGACGGCAGCGGCCATGTCGTGCCGAATGTGCCGTGGACTGCATTAAAAAAGCTCTAGCCAAGAATTGAGCCGTCCGCGCGCTCGCCGTCATCCGCGATAAAACGGATGCTCATCACCTGTTGTATCGCGTCGGATTACTGGACGTTCGGATAATCCTGTGATTGCTCACGTTAGGAGATCAAGTCAAATCCGACTCTACCGGTAATTCGTTTATCGTAACTTAGTCACACGAACGCTCGTTGATGTCGTTGACTTCGGTCAAACCCGATAGTATAAAAACTCGGTTTCTTAATTTTTTCGCTGATTCCGCGGCGCGGGTCCCCTGCCAAACGGAAAATGACAACCAGACTCGAGGCCGCGCACTCGCGCACCCGGAATAGTTCACTTCTTCTTGCCATATTCATCATTTTTGCGCTGGTCCCGTTCAAAGCTTCTGCGCAAAGCCGCCGCCCTAGGTTCTCGCTCGCTTCCGCAAAATCAGACGATGCAGTCGGCAAGTACACCGGGCCGGGCTCCTGCGCCTCCACCACCTGCCACGGAAGCATCGGTCCGCGCACCGATAATCGCGTTCTGCAGAACGAATACAGCATATGGATCGTGAAGGATCAACATTCGAAAGCCTACGCCGCTCTGACCGGCGCGCTTGGCGAGCGCATGGCGAAAATTCTTTCTCTCGGCAGCGCCGAAACTGCGCCCAAGTGCCTGGCATGCCACGCGCTCAACGTTCCGCAAAGCCAACGCGGGCGCACTTTCGAATTAAGCGAAGGTGTCAGTTGCGAAAGCTGCCACGGACCAGCCGCCGGATGGCTCGGCCCGCACACCGAACGCGATTGGACGCACGAGAAATCCATCGCTGTGGGTATGTATGACACGCGCGATCTAACAAAACGCACAGAAAAATGCTTGAGCTGCCATCTTGGCAACGACGAAAAGTCTGTCGATCACGAAATGATTGCTGCCGGCCACCCCGATCTCTTTTTCGAACTGGATACGTTTTCCGACGTAATGCCGCGTCATTGGAAAGTCCCAGGCGAGCCCGGCGAAGCCCCCGGAACGGATCCGTGGTACAACGTCCGCGAACTCACCACCGGTCAGGCCGTTCAGCTCCGGCAATCTCTTCTACGTCTCGCGTCGCGCTCGCGCGGAAAAGTTTGGCCGGAATATTCGGAGTTGCAATGTTACGCCTGCCATCACAGCCTCACTCCTCCAGAGCAGAGTTGGCGTCAGGCCCGCGGTTATCCAGGGCGCCGGCCCGGAAATCCACCATGGAATCCTTCGCGCTACACCGTTTTCCACGATGTGGTTCAACAGTTGGATGGAGAAAACGCCGAGAGATTCGATACCGAACTTGCGCACCTGTCGCAATTGATGAGCCAGCTTAATCCCGACCGCGATGCTGTTGCAGCGTTGGCTACGAATTCAGCGCACCTAGCGGATGAGTTGATGTCCAAAATCAACTCCACGGTTTACGATCCCGCAATTACTCTGCACCTGCTGCAAAAAATCTCAGCCGACGCCGAGAATATTTCCGCTCAGGACGAACATTCTGCCGCGCAAGCCGCCATGGCCATTCAATCTCTGTTTCTCGCTTACGACCAAAATGAGAAATTGCAAAACTCCGCCCAGTTGCGCGTCGCTATCAAGGGTTTGTTTCAGGAGCTTCAAAATCCGTCCGCTTACGACCCTGCCCGCTTTGCCGGCCACATGAAGGAAGTGAACGCTCTGCTGCGCTGATCTTCGATGCCCAGAAAATCCAGCCCGAATTCACGCGAGCACAAACGCCTCGAAGATTCCGATCCGAGTGGAGTGCCTCGCTGGCGGCGCTGGGGTCCTTACGTCAGCGAACGCGCTTGGGGGACCGTGCGCGAGGACTACAGCGCAAATGGTGACCCTTGGAACTTCTTGCCTCACGATTTGGCGCGCAGCAAAGCCTATCGATGGGGAGAGGACGGAATCGCCGGCATCTGCGATCGTTATCAGCTTCTTGTTTTCGCGCTGGCGTTTTGGAATGGCCGCGACCCAATTCTGAAAGAACGGATGTTTGGACTCGCTTCTCCCGAAGGCAATCACGGCGAAGACGTAAAAGAATATTATTTTTATCTCGACAACACGCCGACGCACAGTTACATGCGCATGCTTTATAAATATCCCCAAAATGAATTTCCTTATAATCAACTAGTCGAAGAAAATCGCCGTCGCGGTGGAAAAGATCCCGAGTTTGAACTTCTCGATACCGGCATTTTTGACGAGAACCGCTACTTCGATATTTTCGTTGAATATGCAAAAAACGGCCCTGAAGACATCTGCATTCGCATCGAAACATTCAATCGCGGTCCCCAGGATGCCCTTTTGCACATCCTTCCGCACCTCTGGTTCCGAAATACCTGGTCCTGGGGTGCATCAAAAGGAATCGAACCTGTAATTCGACAAGGTCCGGCGCAAGATGATTTGGCTGTGCTCGAAGCGGATTGCACCGCCACCAAGCCGCTCCAGAATCTGCAAATCGATTACCGCTTGAGTTTCATGCGCCTTTACGGCCTCACTCCAAACGAAATACTTTTCACCAACAACGAAACAAATGCCGAGCGCGTTTTCGGTCCAGATCACGCCAGTCAGACCAAATATGTAAAAGACGCTTTCCACCGCCACTTAGTCAATGGCGAAGACTGCGTTAATCCCGGGAAGCTAGGCACCAAAGCTTGTTTCCATTACGCCCTGCAAATTCCCGCCGGCAAATCGGTCGTTCTGCCGTTGCGCTTAACGGACAAGAAAATGGCAAGCGGTAAATCTTTCTCCGCACAAGTTGACAAGGTCATTAAGGAAAGAAGGGAAGAGGCCGACGAGTTTTACTCCGCAATTCACCCCGTTGCCGCAACACCGGAAGAGTGCATGATCCAGCGGCAAGCCCTCTCCGGCATGCTTTGGAATAAACAAATTTATTTCTTTGACGTATCTCTCTGGCTCGATGGCGATAATCCCAACTCTCCACCGCCGGCCTCCCGCAAAGAGATCCGCAACCTGCATTGGCGCCACCTGAACTCCATGCGCGTGATGCTCATGCCGGACAAATGGGAATATCCTTGGTTTGCGTCTTGGGATTTGGCTTTTCATTGCGTCACGCTGGCGCTCGTTGACGTCAACGAAGCCAAAGAGAATTTGTGGATGCTTTTATTTGAACAGTTTCAGCATCCCAATGGCCAGATCCCGGCGTACGAATGGGAATTCTCGGATCTAAACCCGCCCGTTCAAGCTTGGGCCTGTTGGCGCATCTACCAAATGGAAAAAGAGCGCACCGGCGTCGCGGACCAGGAGTTCCTGGAAAAATGCTTCCACAAGCTGCTCATTAATTTTGCCTGGTGGGTCAATAAAGTCGATAGCCAGGGATTGAACGTCTTCGAAGGCGGCTTTCTAGGCCTCGACAACATCACCGTCGTTGACCGCAGCCAGAAACTCCCGGCCGGCGCCGTCTTGGAACAGTCTGACGCCACCGGCTGGATGGGGTTTTTCTGCCTGCACATGATGCGCATCGCCTTGGAGCTAGCCAGGGAACGTCCTGTGTATGAAGGACTTGCGACAAAGTTCTTCGAGCATTTTATCGGTATCGGCGCCGCCATGAAAAAAATGGGCGGCCGCGATTACCAGCTTTGGGACGAAAAGGAAGGTTTCTTTTACGACGTCCTGCGCTTCTCCAGCGGCGAATTCCACAAATTCCGAGTGCGCTCTCTCGTCGGCCTGATTCCCATGTTGGGCGTCGAAATTATCCGCGAAGATGAGTCAACTTACTTGACCAACTTCATGTCCAATTTGAACTGGTTTATCAAGAACCGCCCCGACCTCGTCGGCCACGCGTGCCATACGGAAACCCGCAACGGCGTGCGTCGTCATGTGCTCTCGATCGTGGATCGTGCCCAATTGACGCGCATTTTGGCCCGTCTTTTCGACCCCGAAGAGTTCCTCTCATCGAACGGAATCCGCAGTCTCTCAAAATTCCACGCACGCAACCCGTTCGCCTTCGCGAATAACGAAGTCAAGTACAGGCCCGCAGATGCAACAGAGAAGATCAAAGGCGGCAACTCCAACTGGCGCGGCCCCGTCTGGTTTCCTACGTCGTATTTGATCCTGGAATCTTTGGTCAAGTTTGCTGATGCTTTTGGCGACACGGAGTTCAGGGACCAGGGAGGAGCAAAAATTCGCGACATGGCCGGGGAAATTGCTAATCGTATGATTGGGATTTTTCGGCGTGACGATAACGGCAAGCGTCCGGTGTTTGGCGAGTCTAAGAAATTTCAGGAGGATTCGCACTGGCGAGATTGTTTGCCATTTCATGAATTTTTCCACGGCGATACGGGCGCTGGTTTGGGGGCGAGTCATCAGACGGGCTGGACCGGACTCGTCGCAAACATGATTGACGAATGGCGACGCGGCGATCTGCGCGTTGATAGCCGCAAAAAATAGACCATTTGGATTTTCGATTCGAAGATGAAACACAGCGCGAGAGGATTATTTGAGATGGGCCGACGATGCCCACCCTAAAGTGGATAAAGTGCGGGTTATTGTGTGGGGTTTCGCGGGAAACTTAGATAGGGGAGGCGCACACCATCGATGATGACTTGGTCTGCGCGAATTGATGCGGGGGCTTCGAATCCTACTGCGCCGCCGGCGGTAACGAAATCGTCTTGATCCACGCCGTCGCCGCTTACACCTAATCCGCCGGCTAACACTCCATTCATGTAAAGCGGCTCGGAGCCGGGAAAGAATACGATCCCGCTTTGATTCGCTTTGGGCCAATTCGAACTCGGAACTTGAAATCCTTGCGTGCAGGGGTTGGCCACGTCTTGCGTGTACAGATTAAAAAACGGACCTGCGGAGGAGCCGTCGATTCCCGGCGGAAAAAATGGCTGCGCGCCGAAACCAATGGTGCGATTCGTTACCGCAGTGCCGAGGGGCACTTGGTTTAAGTCTTGCGGCATTCGCGAGGTGCTGCTGAAATAAATTACGTTGCGCGCTTTAGTCGCGGCGACATCGATACTGAACACGGTGGCGTCCGGCATTCTGTAAAGGCCGATCAGAGTGCCATCGAGATCGCTCACGGCGATCACCATTCTCGCACTGGAGCCGAGCGGCAAACGGATTTGCGCGCGAGTTTGGTTCGCGGTAGCTACAGCGGCGTTGATAATTTGCGTCACTTGCGTGGCGGTCAAACCACCTAGCGGTCCATTCGTGGTGGCGATTAAATTCTGGTCGGGCGGAGCGCCGGGACTGGCCAACGGCCCGACCGAAAAGTTAGCAGCATTAAATGTTCCGGGCGCTGTTGCGTCGGCGGGCAGTGTTGTTTGATTTACAAACGGAAGCGTAATCCCGTTGATAGTGACCACGCCGGGCGAAGGGAACTGCGGAAATCCGACCTCATCGGTCGTTGCGCTGGGTCCGCGTGCGGCAATCATTCCCGCGGCTGCGAACGCGACATATTCCGCAACGTCAGTTGCCACGCCGGTGACGCCGATTCCTCCAACATCTTGCGAATCTTTGAAAATGGGAACTCCGCCGGGATTTACGGCGGCTTGCTGCGAATCGTTTACGTCGGCTTTACCTGTGGCGATTCCTAGTCCAGGGCTGGCGCCGGATATTGTGGTCGACGGCGGGACCGTGGCAGAAAGACCAGCAGCAAGAGTGCAACCGCGATTGGTGTTTTCGATGCCATAGAGCGCGCCATTGGAAGTATTCATGACTTCCGGCGGGAAATGTGTGCCGCTGATGAATCGAACGGTGCGGGATGAAAGTGGAGCTTGATTATTGCTGAAAAAAGCTCCCGTGCGTGCCAAGGAAACGGCGAAATCGTCTGATGGAACCATCTGACTGAAATTTCCTTGAACCAATGCGGGAGCCGACGGCTGTTTGTACACCGCCAGAATGCGGCCGAGTCTGTCCACCACGGCGATGACCATGGTGTCTGAGTTCACGGCCTCAGCAGCAGCTTGCACAATCGCCGAGACATCCGTCTGACTGAGCGCTTGCGGAGTAGGAGGTGGCGGAGAAGTAAGCGTGGTGCTGTTGCCTCCGCAAGCGTAAAGGTTGGCGGAAAACAACAGGATGCCGATGAGATTGAATCGAACCGAGAGACGTTTTACTTCGCCATGAGAGCAAGCACGCACGTTGCGCTATTCGTACCACAGCTTCGGGCGGCACTCAACACGGCGTTTCGCAATTCGAACGGCAACGATTTAGAAACTGCTGACAATTTCTGCGCTGAAATCTCTTGCTCCGTCTGAAACACTTGTGATAGCAAGAGCCGACGAGACTTACGCTAAGAAAAATTCTCTTATCAAGCCTAAGGAATATTAGGGTGCGTCGGACATTCCACGCGCTTTCGCGAAGATCGACTCCGCGATATCTGCTCGTATATCTGTCAATGTTTGGCTTGGGCGTTTGCC
>JABDEK010000090.1 GCA_013287135.1 Acidobacteriota bacterium
ACGGCGAGTTTTTCATTGCCCGGGTGCGGATTTTCTTTAACGCTGAAGGCGGCCAGTGTGATGATGAATAGGCGTCCGCCCTGCGACAGGGAAGGCTCGGTAACCTGCGAAGCACCTTGTATAAGCTGCGCATGGTTCGCGTACTTGGGATGGGGATTTTGTGTTTGCGCCAATTAATTCTGTCTCCTGGCGGTGCCGGGCATCGGTTTTCGGTGCCTAGTCCGGCTGCCGCCGTTACGGTGCCAGCTTCATCGTCGTCATCGTTCTTTCTCCTTGTGTTGCGCTTCCCGGTTTATTTCCTTGAACTCTGCATAATGTTAGCCATCATCTCCAGACATTCGCGCTCAGAGTGTTCGGCGACCTTCGCCACTGCGAGAGCACGCGGAGGTAGGAGTGCTTCAATCTCAGAGCGCAAAATTGAACAAAGAATTTCCGCTGGCATCGCCTCGGCTTCCACAGTTCTTTTTATTTTTCTGGAACGTGTGTCCGTATTTTTGCGCGGCTTGGTCGGCAGGTTATACCTGCGGATCTGGTAAGGATTGATGGCGAGTCGCTTAAACGTGAGATCGATGTCTTTACGTAAATGTCGTCGCAACTCTCGCTCGATCGACAGATCGATGAGCACACCGGCGGGATCGTAGTCTCCGATATAAAAAACAACGACAGGCTTCTGCACAGTCTCGTTGATAGCCATGGCGGATTCATAGATGAACGTGACGGATGAAAAACCCCCAGCTGGAAACAAACTTACGGCTAGTTCCTCGCAATGTTCCTCGATTACACCGGCGATGGAACGCGATTCGACCCACACCTCGCAGTAATAGTCGGCGGATTGCCACAGGTCCGCGCGGTAGAGTTGCTTGGTCCGGCGAATAAAGTCCGCAGCCCCGTGGTATGTATTCACGTAGTAGCCGCGGCGACTGCTATCGGTCAACAGACCATAGGGCAACCTTCCGTTGCGGCGCAATTTCATCGTCAAATGCTGAACCTGCCGATAACCACCATCGGTTTTCTCGACGAACACAGGCAGCGACGTCTCGGTCATTCTATAAAACACGTGCCGCACCGATTGCTTGTAGGCCGCCAGCACGTCGAGGATCTGTTGCTCAAGCTGGCCGATCTCGGCCTTTGTGCGCCGCCGCTTTATCGTACCTGTACGATAATCTGCCACTGTGTCACTCCTACACTTCGCGGATCTGAGATAGTGCGTCATCCAGTCGAATCAATGTTCGCTGGCCGTACTTGTAACGCTTGAGGCGTCCTTTGGTGAGGTCCAATCTGATTTTTGCTTGAGATACATTCACAAACTTCGCCATCTCCTTAATCGTTAGGTACCGCGGCAAATTCCGGTCGTCCGCACCACTGAGGGTCGGCGGATCCTTCAAAATAATTGGTTTTTCTTTTGGTTGTTTTTTCATCGCTGTCCTCGTCGCATCTATTCCACAAGTGTGGATGTGCTTCGAGGGAGACTAGCCGAAAAAGTTCCGGTATAAAATCGGGAAGGTGGGTTGAAATGAAAATATTCTGAATAAATACGGGGTAATTGTGTACCGGTACACAATTCGGGTGGATTACGTTTGTTTTACCAGATAGGTTCGCGCTCGTCTTTTAATTTTGTTTTCTTCCATCTTTTGTAAAGCTGTTGCAGGTTACCTAGAGTGATACCGTATTTTCTTGCCCGCGCCGCGGTGCCGTATTTCTTTCCACTTTGTTCACACTCAGCAAACTCCGCGAAGATTTGCCAGTTTTTCTCCGTCAGAGGAGCGCCTCTTTTGCGTTTTTCCTGAGCAAATATCAAGAATTTACGGAGTTCCATGATGCCGATTGGCACGAGTCTGACTACGTGTTCGTTGACTTGCTGAAGACTTTGGCGGCAACTCCGGATGAACTCCGAGTCCGAGTCATTCTCGATTGTCCGCCTGTTCGACTCGATGCGATCTTTCCACATACTCATAAATTGTTCGCACCAGTCGGAGGGTAGCGCAGGGTGATCGCGTAGCTTGTTCCGCGCCCAACGGTCTCCATCAGCAGCGGCGAGGACTAGCTTTCCTATCGGGACGCCTGAGATCGCCGTTGCAGACCGTGGAGTCTTTTTTGTAATCTTCTTGCGCTTGGTCACAACTGAAACTCCGGGCCCGGTTCGTGGCCGGGCCCCTTATTCTTACCACATTGGGCTTGACGCCTCAACCGATTTGTTATAGGTATATAACAGAATGAAACCTCAATCGACTCGCCAAGCCGCAAAACTTCTCGGGATTAGCTTGATGACTTTGCAGCGATACATCGCGGACGGTAACTGGATTAAGGCGCCAGGTCTTCAGAAGGTCGGCGGTGTTCGGGTGCGATTGTGGAGCGGTCGAGACATTGCACGGGCTAAGAAATTGATGAAGGCGCGGTAGGGAGGGACGCGATGACTTTGTACAAAAGAGGCGGCACATGGTGGTTTCATTTCCTGCATACCCATGCCGGACATAGCAAGCCGACGCACTATCAGGAATCTGCGCAGACTGGCGATCGGGATCTCGCCGCCAAGCGAGAGCGCAATCGCCGCGTTGAAATCGAAGATCCCGAGTTCGGTATAAAGGTTCCGGCAAAGAAGAAGCCCGACGTGACGCTCAAGGAACTGTTCGACATGCTGGAAAAGAAATGGACGATCAAGAAAAAACTCTCGCCGCGGAATAAGTCCAATTTGAAAATTGCGCGCGCCGCCTTCGACGAGAAAATGCTAGCCAAAGACTTGACCGACGAAATGATTCAGGATTATCAAGACGAACGTTTGGCCGAGAAATATGCGCCTGCAACGATTAACCGCGCGTTGCAGATTCTATCGACCGGCTATACATTGGCGATTAAGCGCACGCGAAAGCAAAACAGCACGTTTGCCAAGATTGTTGACGCGCCCGATATCGAATATATCTCGGAGGAAGGGAACGTGCGGCAAGGTTTCTTTGAGCAAGCCGAGTTCGACTCCGTTCATTCACACCTTCCGGATGACCTGAAAGATTTTGCGCTGTTCGCCTACATTACGGGGTGGCGCAAAGGCGAAGTCTCGGGGATTAGGTGGACGCACGTCATCGGCGACGAAATCATGATTCCAGGCGTGCTCACGAAAAACAGGCAGCCGCGCAAGGTTGTGATAGACGGCGATCTCGTTGCGTTGCTGGAACGACGCAAAGCGGCGCAATCATATGAGGTCGATGATGGCACGCGGTTTGCCCTGCACGTCTTTCATCGCGATGGATTTCAGATTAAAGAATTCCGGAAGGCGTGGGCGAGTGCGTGTAAGAAAGCCGGGGTCAAGCGCATATTCCACGATCTCCGCAGGAGTGCACTTCGCAATATGATTAGGGCAGGCGTCGATCAGAGTGTGGCAATGGATTGCTCTGGACACAAAACTATCTCGGTTTTTAAACGCTACAATTTGACATCCGGAGACGACCTCCGCGAAGCCATGCGTAGCGTCGAGAAATATAATGAGGAACAGCGCCAGAAGGTCGTATCCATCGCGGCGCAGTCCAAGTAGGGGAGCAGTTTAAGAATTAGACGAGGGGCTGTTTGCTTTTCTGTTTTATATCGTTGAGATAAAACGCCGTGCCTTCTTTCACGATTTGCTGGAATTCCTGGTCATTAGCCGCAACGACCGTCTGATTGTGGATTCCAAAGATCTGCGCAAAATATACGAAGCCATGCCGCAGGTATTCCGGCACTCGGCCGTCGCTCTGTATGGCTAATTTTCTTTCGCCGTTTTTGAACTCTGCGTCCGCAAACATTGAAAAATAAGCCATGACGTCCGAGTGTTCAGTTCCCGACAAGGGTTTGTAGGTATCGTCATAGACTTTCTCCAATCCTACTCCCTTGAACAAGTCGCGAATGGTACGTGCTTCTGGTTGGTACCACTGCTTCGCGAAGTCTGGTTTGCCCTTTGGAGTTATAAATTCAAATTGGACCTTCTCGGTTTCGAAATGTTTCTGTATATCGGCGATCGCATCAGCAGAAAATTTCTCAGGCCATCGTTCGACCCGTTCGTGCTGTTCGATCCAGTACCAGCCGAGGTACTTTTTTGCTCGATTCTCAGGATCCAAAGAAATCCATCGTGTCACGGCCATCAAGTTCAACAGACATCGGAGGATTACTGCGGCATCCTCACATAAGGCCACTTCGCACAACCGACGAATTGCGTCGAAAGATTTGAACGCCCTGGGACAGATGTATTGGAGCGCCATATCGTAGTGATTTCTTGTGAACCAGCTATGATTCTGAAGCGAGCTCTGGGCGAACTGATGCAGCCGGTAGAAATGGTCAAAGTGTTCTTTATACTTTTTGTAGGTCAGGGCTGCGAATTGATGATCGCTTATCAGCCCAGCCGGTTGATTTTCTCCAGCCATGGGAATTTTATTGCGGTTTTAGACTGCTACAATCCCCGCTACGTTAGAGTTCCGCGCAGTCCAGATGATTTCGGACTGCCTGTATCTTGCTGACAGTGAGTGGGCTTATGGTGGGCGGTCACGGATTTGAACCGCGGACCTTCCCGGTGTAAGCGGGACGCTCTAACCGCTGAGCTAACCGCCCTTTCAGATTCGATTCATTCTACCGGGTATCAGCTTCGGCGCAAAACGAATTAGACGCGATTGAAACTTTGATCAACTTTCTCAACTTGACGGACGAGCCGTAAGCCCGCGAACCTGGAAGTTCGGGGCGGCTTACGGCGCGTTAGCTCAAGTCGCTTCTATTAGGCTGCAGCGAGTATGACTACTCGCGCGCGAGAGTAGCGGCCGTGACACCGGCTTCGGCCCAGATCCGCGTGTTGTGGGTCTCCTTCAGGAAAATGCTTCCGATAATGAACGTCATGCCGGCCACAATCATGGGGTAATAGAGGCCGGCATAAATATTGCCGGTAGCTGCGACCGACGACAGTCCAATGAGCGGGAGCAACCCTCCAAAGACTCCGTTGCCTATGTGGTAAGGCAGGGAGACCGAGGTGTAGCGGATCTTTGCCGGGAAGGCTTCGATCAGGTAGGCGGCGATAGGACCGTAAATCAGGCATACATAAATGACCTGAATGAAAATCAGGAATACCAACATGGGTATATTCGGATTCGCGGCGACCTTGGCAGGCACCAATGCGCCCGCTGCGTCGGTAGTCATCGCGGTGAGCGAGATTGCGCCGGTAACTTTATTGCGGGTATGCGTTACGGAAACAATATTGTTACCAGCAGCGCGCTCCATCGCGTGGTAGATAGGGATATAAGTAACCACTGCGAGAAGGCAGGCCGCCATCATGAGTCGCTTCCGTCCAATTTTGTCGGAAAGCGCGCCGACCACGGTGAAGAACGGCATTCCGATCAGAAGGGCTATGGCGACGATGATGTTAGCGGTCTTGACGTCAACCTTCAGGACGGTCTGCATATAGAACAAAGCGTAGAACTGGCCGGTGTACCAAATCACGCCCTGTCCGGCGGTGGCCCCGAAAAGTGAAATCAGCACAAGCTTCAGGTTAGGCCATTTCGTGAATGCTTCCTTCAGCGGTTGCGCAGAAGTCATTCCGGCACTCTTGAGCTTCGAAAAGATGGGAGACTCCCGCATCTTCAAGCGAATGTAGAGAGAGATTGCTACGAGGATGATGGAGATGAGGAATGGAATGCGCCAACCGTAGGCCGCGAAGTCATTCTTGGACATGGAGTTTTGTGTTAGCAGGATTACGATGAGCGAGACGAAAAGACCGAGAGTGGCGGTGATCTGGATGAAGCTGGTATAGAAGCCGCGTCTGCTGTCAGGAACATTTTCGGCCACGTAGACGACAGCGCCGCCGTATTCTCCACCAAGCGCCAATCCTTGCAATACGCGAATCAAAATCAGAACGATGGGCGCGAACCAGCCGGCTGTCGCATAGGACGGCATGAGGCCGATAGCAAAAGTGGAGAGACCCATGATGGTGAGCGTAACGAGGAAGGCGTATTTGCGACCTACCACGTCGCCAATTCGGCCGAAGAAAAGCGCGCCAAAGGGACGAACGAGAAATCCGACAGCGAAGGTGGCGAGGTATGCGATTAAGGCGAACGTGTCATGGCCTGGAGGATAGAACTTGAGCGACAAAATGGCGGCGAGACTGCCGAAAATGTAAAAGTCATACCACTCGATCATGGTGCCTACAGAGGAAGCCATGATCACGCGCCATATGCCGTACTCTGAAGTACCGGTCCCTTCCCGTTGCGCCGCAATTGCCATTGCCTTCCTCCGTGATTTAGGGGAGTGGGTCTTTCCGATCATCCTTCCGCAAGAATCTTTATCTCTCTGAGCTTCAGCAGCAGCCCATGCGAATCTCACCGTCAACAACAGGCGGTCCAAAGCAATCCTTTGGAACGGGCGTGCCGTGTAGAGTGAGCCAGCAACGACGAGCGGCGTCTGCCACTACAAGAACGACACCGAGGATAAACATCGCCATCAAGATCGTATTTAGATAACCGGTCAACATAGTATTGGGCGCGCGAGTGAGTGGCCAGAAAATATTCCGAATTGAAAGTATTCCGGCGGTGATCGTAGTAGTGCCGACGAATAACATGGGAAGAGCAGTAATCCAGGCGTATTTCTTCTTGCCCATGTTAATCAAGAAAGTGGTGCTAACTGCCAGTGCGATGGTGGCGAGGAGTTGGTTTCCTGTTCCGAACATCGGCCACAAGGTGGAAATCGAGCCGGTGTAAATTAAGTAGCCCCATCCGACAACGATCAGCCCGGTGGCGACTAAATTACCTGGCAGCCATCTGGTGTCGGCAAACGGCTTGCTCACTTTTCCGAGGATTTCCTGAAGGACATAACGAGCCACGCGCGT
Organism: Acidobacteriota bacterium; assembly: GCA_013287135.1. Lineage (GTDB taxonomy): Bacteria > Acidobacteriota > Terriglobia > Acidiferrales > UBA7541 > Palsa-295. Next base: position 6,827 of record JABDEK010000090.1, read on the forward strand.
GCCGGTGTCGATGGTGGTGAGAATAAAGAGCGCCTCGAACATGATGGCGTAGTGATACCAATAACCCATCAGTGCGGACATTCCCGGCAGGCCACGAAAAATCTGCGCCATGCCAATTGCAAGTGAAACAGCGCCACCCGTACGTCCCGCAAGGTTCTCGCCCACCTGAGCAGAGAACATATCGAGATTTACGGTATGCAAGCCAAGCTTGGCGTAAACGTCCGGAGGAACGTTGATGGCGAAATAATCTCCGGGGAACATCGAGCAAGCAGCAATCAGGGCGAGGACGCCGACCAGGGATTCGGCCACCATAGCGCCGTAGCCGATCATGCGAGCGTCTGTCTCCTTGTTGATCATTTTCGGAGTTGTGCCGGAACCTACCAGCGCATGAAATCCGGAAATAGCGCCGCAAGCGATGGTGACGAAAAGGAACGGAAAAAGCGCGCCTTTGATGATGGGGCCTCCGCCGTGGATGTATGGGGTTACGGCAGGGAACTTGATCTCGGGATGGACGAACAGAACACCGACGACCAGAACGGCGATGGTGCCGAGCTTCACATAGGTGGAGAGATAATCGCGCGGTTCAAGCAGCAGCCAGATCGGCAGAACGGATGCGATGAAACCGTAAGCGGCCATCAGGATTGTGATCTGGTGCGGGGTAAAAGTGAGATGCAGGGCGAATGGCGTCAAGGCGATCCAACGCCCAACAACCACAGCCGCGATCAACAGAACCACGCCCACCGCGCTGGGCAAGCCAACTCTCACTTGACCCGGCGAGCTTTTAAACATGTAAAGGCCCATGCCAATCGCGATGGGAATTGTGCTGCCGATGGTGAAGACACCCCAGGGACTGTTGGAGAGAGCGTTGACAACCACGATTCCAAGGCCGGCCATGGAGACCACGAGTATGAAAAGGATGCAAATCATGGACACCATGCCGGCGAACGGCCCGATTTCGGTGCGGGCAATTTCGGCGAGAGAACGGCCGGCATGTCGCATGGAAGCTACCAGAACGATGAAATCTTGAACGCATCCTGCCAGCACAGCGCCGACGAGTAGCCAGATGAAACCTGGAGCAAAGCCGAACTGCGCGGCTAGAGTAGGTCCGACGAGAGGGCCGGCGCCAGCGATCGCGGCGAAGTGGTGGCCGAACAGAACGACCTTCGGAGACGGCACATAGTTGTGGCCGTCTTCAAACAGGTGGGCGGGGGTAGTGCGGCGATCGTCCAACTCCAGCGCTTTGGCGGCGATGTAGGCGCTATAGTAGCGGTAACCCATTGCGAAAACACACAGCGCGCCGAGCATTACGGGAAAGGCGTTCAAACAAGACCCCATCTGGGACTTAAGGCCTCCGCATCCTAGCGCTAGTCTTGTCCTGTACACAAATGAATTTGCAGGCGGTACGATGGGTACGGCGGCGTGAGCCATTCCCATCGGACACCTTATCACCCCACGGCGCAGCATTCTGACTGTAAGACACCATAACCAGTGAAAGAGACCTCTTGATTCGTCGGACTGCCTAACATTTTTTGACCGTACCTGTACTTCCGTACAGGTGCAAAAAAATGCCTGTACTGTGTGCCAGTTTTGCACGCGGCGTAACGGATGTTAGCTGATTCACCACGAATGACATACACGCCGCGAAGGTGCGCGGAGCAGCGTGCTACGCTGAATCATTCCAGCGGAGCTGTATCCGCGGGCGCACACTCATGTCTTCACGACTCGGCGAAATACTCGTTAAAGACAGCCTGATCTCCGGAGATCAGTTGAAGCAGGCGCTCGACTACCAGAAAAAGAATGGCGGGCGGCTGGGGACTTGCCTGGTAAAAATGGGGCTGGTCAGCGACGACGACATCACGGCGGTGCTTTCGCGCCAGTACGGCGTGCCTTCCATCAACCTAAAGTTTTACGAAGTGGACCCCGTAGTCATCAAGCTGGTTCCTCAAGAGACTGCGATTCGTTACCAGATTGTGCCACTTTCGCGCGTGGGTTCCACGCTGACGATTGCGATGACGGACCCGACCAATGTGTTCGCCATGGACGATATCAAGTTCATGACCGGATTCAACGTGGAACCGGTGGTGGCGTCCGAATCGGCAATCAGCGAGGCGATTCACAAGTTTTACGGCGATGTGGAGAGTGTAGAAGAGCTCGACAAGGTGATGAAGGACCTTGCCGGCGATGAAGCCTCGCTGGAGCTTTCCGCCGAAGAGCAGGAAATGGATTTGGCCACGCTTGAAAAGGCCGCGGAAGAAGCGCCGATTATCAAGCTGGTGAACTTAATTTTGACCGACGCCGTGAAGCGCGGAGCGAGCGATATTCACGTGGAGCCGTACGAGAAAGAACTACGCGTGCGTTTCCGTGTGGACGGCGTGCTGCAGAACGTGATGGCGCCTCCGCTGAAGCTGAAAGATGCAATTACCAGCCGCATGAAGATCATGTCCAAGCTGGACATCAGCGAAAAGCGTTTGCCGCAAGACGGCCGCATCATGATCAAGTATTTGAAAGACGGGAAGAGGAAAGAACTCGACTTCCGTGTGTCTACGGTTCCAACACTGTTCGGTGAAAAGATCGTTTTGCGGTTGTTGGACAAAGAAAATCTGCGGCTGGATATGACCAAGCTGGGTTTCGAACAGGAGTCGCTGACGAAGTTCGAGCGGCAGATTCTGAAACCTTACGGAATGGTGCTGGTGACTGGGCCGACCGGTTCGGGAAAAACGAACACGCTGTATTCGTCGGTCGCGCGGCTGAATACGGTTGAAACGAACATTATGACCGCCGAAGACCCGGTCGAATTTCAGCTGGCTGGGATCAACCAAGTCCAGATGAAGGAACAGATTGGGCTGAACTTCGCGTCGGCGTTGCGAGCTTTTTTGCGGCAGGACCCGAACATTATATTAGTGGGAGAAATTCGAGACTTTGAAACGGCAGAAATCGCTGTAAAGGCTGCACTAACTGGTCACTTGGTGCTTTCCACGCTGCACACGAATGATGCGCCGTCAACCATCAGCCGATTAATGAATATGGGTATTGAGCCGTTTCTGGTGGCTACCTCTGTGAACCTTATATGTGCGCAGCGGCTGGTGCGGCGCATTTGTTCAGGGTGTAAAGAGCCGTTGCAGATTTTGCCGCAGGCGTTGATTGAGGCGGGCTACACGCCGGAAGAATCTGAAAAAGTAATTATTCAACATGGGCGGGGCTGTGCGACTTGCAACAACACGGGATACAAAGGCCGCGTGGGTCTGTACGAAGTGATGGAAATTAACGACGAATTGCGCGAACTGATTCTTGTGGGAGCTTCGGCACTGGAATTGAAAAAGAAAGCGCTGGAAACCGGAATGATTACGTTGCGCCGCAGCGGCTTAATAAAAGTCGGTCTGGGGCACACGACGATGGAAGAAGTATTACGAGAAACCGTTCTGTAAGCGGAGGAAATAATGGCTGGCATCACATTAAGCGAACTTTTGAAGAAGATGATCGAGATGCAGGGCAGCGACTTGCACCTTTCGACCAACAGCGCGCCGCGCATTCGCGTGCACGGAAAATTGCGCCCGTTGGACATGCCTCCACTGACTGCGGCAGACACCAAGGCACTAGCCTACAGCGTGCTGACCGACGTGCAAAAGCACCGGCTGGAGGAAAATCTCGAGCTGGACTTCTCGTTCGGGTTGAAGAGCCTGGCTCGCTTCCGCGGCAACATCTTTCACCAACGCGGCGCGGTAGCAGCCGTGTTTCGTACGATTCCGTGGGAAATCAAGAGCTTCGATGCGCTGGGCTTGCCCAACGTGGTGCGAGGACTGTGCGACAAGCCGCGCGGCCTGGTGCTGGTGACGGGACCGACCGGGTCGGGTAAATCGACCACGCTGGCGGCTATGCTCGACAAAATCAATAACGAGCATGAAGAACATATGATTACGATCGAAGACCCGATCGAATTCCTTCACAACCACAAGAAATGTCTGGTGAACCAGCGCGAAGTGCACTCCGACACGCATTCGTTCGCCAATTCACTGCGCGCCGCGCTTCGCGAAGACCCGGACGTGGTGCTGATCGGCGAAATGCGCGACCTGGAGACTATTGAGTCGGCTCTGCGAATCGCTGAGACGGGCCACTTGACGTTTGCTACGTTGCACACCAATTCTGCGGTATCCACGATCAACCGTATCATCGACGTTTTTCCGGCGCACCAGCAACCGCAGGTTCGCGCACAACTCTCGATGGTGCTGGAAGGAATTCTTTGCCAATCGTTATTGCCGAAGCCGGATGGACGCGGGCGGGCGATGGTGATGGAGATTCTGATTCCGACGGCGGCCATACGTAACCTGATCCGCGAAGACAAAATTCACCAGATTTATTCGGCGATGCAGACGGGCACGGGCACGTCGGGAATGCAGACGTTCAACCAGAGTTTGGCGAACGCCTTTCAACAGAAACAAATCACGCTGGAAGTGGCGCTCGCGCGTTCATCGAATCCAGACGAATTACAAGACTTGATCAACCGTGGAGTAACGTCGGCGCCTATGACTGGCCGGCAACCGGTTAAACGTTAATTGCAGATCAGATAGAGGAGGGAAGAGATCATGCCGGTATTTACTTATCAAGGGACGAATAAGGCGGGCACCAAGGTCACGGGTGAGCGTACGGCCAACACCAAGGACGAGTTGAAGGCCTCTCTGCGCCGCGAGCAGATCAATGTGAGCAAGCTATCCGAGAAGGGGAAAGAATTCAGCATCCCCAGCTTCGGAAGCGGCGTGGACTCCAAGGAACTGGCCATCTTTACGCGCCAGTTCTCGGTGATGATCGACGCCGGCTTGCCGTTGGTGCAGTGCCTGGAAATCCTGGCGGGCCAGCAGGAAAACAAGACCTTCCAAAAAATATTGAACGGGACGCGCGCGTCGGTGGAAGGCGGCACGACGCTGTCGGCTGCGATGAAGCAGTACGACAAAGTATTCGACGCGCTGTACTACAACATGGTGGAAGCAGGCGAGACGGGCGGTATTTTGGACACCATTCTTCAGCGCTTGTCGAGTTACATCGAGAAAAACGTAAAACTGAAACGCGCGGTGAAGTCCGCGATGATCTATCCGGTCGCCGTGCTGGGTATCGCGGGCGCGGTCATCATCCTTCTACTGTGGAAGGTCGTGCCGATTTTCATCACATTGTTCAACGGTCTTGGCGTGGACCTGCCGCTGCCAACCAGAATCGTGATCATGATGAGCAACTTCATCGGCAGCATCTATGGGTTGCTGATTTTGGTGTTCTTCGTGGGCATCGTGTTCGCCTTGAAGTTTTGGTACGGCACACCGCAAGGGCGATACGCGATTGACAGTGTGCTGTTGAAGCTGCCACTGATCGGAATTCTGCTGCGCAAGATCGCCGTGGCTCGATTCACACGAACGCTGGGAACGTTGATCTCAAGCGGCGTGCCCATTTTGGAGGGCCTCGATATTACGGCACGCACCTCGGGCAATGCCGTGGTTGAGCGGGCCATCACCGCAACTCGAAAAGCGGTGGAAGCGGGGCGCTCGCTGGTGGATCCACTGAAGGAAACGGATGTGTTCCCAGGCATGGTGACGCAGATGATCGGCGTCGGCGAACAGACTGGCGCGATGGACGCCATGCTGCAAAAAATTGCCGACTTCTATGAGGATGAAGTCGACGCGGCGGTGAAAGACTTACTGACGGCCATGGAACCCATCATGATCGTGGTGTTGGGCGTGGTCGTCGGAGGAATCGTTATTTCCATGTACTTGCCACTATTCTCGTTGATCGGGAAACTCGCCGGTCACTAAACCCGGGCCGCCCGGCGCGAGGTGGGACGGTCGCTATGCGACTGTCCCATTCGCTGTAATTCGCGGCTAAAAAATCTTCGATGAGGACCCAGCCGGTGAAGTCAGCGGGACCGGCAACGAACGCAGATGAAATCCGCAACCAGCGTAAGTGAATGGCTGCCCTGGCTGGGCCGCGTCCGGTTTTTAGCCATTACCTTTCTGTTGGGCATCGTGGTAGCCGCACGGCAACTCACACCTATTTCTATTTCTGTCCGATCTTTTGTTCCGCTCGTAGCTCTGTGGTACATGCTCGCGGTCGTTTACGTGATTCTGCAGCGATGGGTGCCGCAGGCGCGCGCGCACGCCCCGGTGCAGATTATCTGCGATCTGCTGGTTATTACCGGCGTGGTGTACACCACGGGCGCGCAGGACAGTTACTTTATTTCGCTGTACCTGCTCGTGATTCTGATGGCCAGCGTGCTGTTTTCGCGGCGCGGAGTATTTCTGGTCGCGGGGGCAAGTTTCGCGTTACTTGCGACCGTGATCGAGCTGACTTATTACGGAGTCTTTCCCCATACCGCAAGTTCTGACCCCACGCCGCGCATTTTGGATTCCTGGCTGGCCAGCAACTTCTTCGCGTTTATCGCTGTGGCATATCTGGGCAGTCTGCTCGCGCAAACGTTGCGTAAGAAGGGCGTTGAGCTGGAGGCCAAGAGTGAAGAGCTGAAGGACCTTCAGGCCTTCAATCAGGACATCATCGAATCGATGCGCGGTGGTTTGCTGACTGCGGACCTGGAAGGCCAGATATTGCTGATCAACCACGCGGGCGCGGAAATTACAGGACGCGACGCCGAACCGCTTCGCGGCCAGAAGGTACAGGATCTGTTTCCGGGATTTTGGCCAGTGGAGATGGACGGAGCTGGGAGTCCCGTTGCAGCACGAAAAGAAATTGAGTTTCGAACGCCGGCCGGAACGGTGAGGTTCCTTGGTCTTTCGATTTCGCCGTTGCGCACGAGCCAGAATCAGAACAGCGGCTTCGTTTACAACTTTCAAGACCTCACACAATTGAAACGCCTCGAACGCGAGGTGCTCACCAAGGAGCGCATGGCGGCGCTGGGACGGCTTTCGGCGGCTATTGCGCACGAAATTCGCCAGCCGTTGACGGCGATGACCGGAGCGCTAAAAGAATTGGCGCGGCTGGCTCCGCTGGAAGATGACGACAAAAAGCTTGTGAACATTGTCAGCCGCGAGTCGCAGCGTCTAAATCAAATCATCACCGATTTCCTGGATTACTCTCGCGAAAAAACCTATACGTTCGCGGACCTGGATGTGGTGCCGATTATCGAGGAAACACTTCTGCTGCTGGAGCGCGACGCCACGGCAAAAGGGAAGTACCGCTTTGACCGGAAGATCACCGCCCGAAACGTTCGCGCGCTGGTCGATCGCGACGCGCTGAAGCAAGTTTTCTGGAATCTTTGCAATAACGCGCTGCGTGCCATGCCCAACGGCGGAGTTCTGCACGTCGAACTGTCGGTGGACGAATCCTGGGTGCGCATTTCAATTCGCGATACGGGCATTGGGCTTGATTCCCGGGAGCTAACGCGCATTTTTGAGCCTTTCCAATCCGGCTTCACAGGCGGAACCGGGCTCGGGCTGGCCATCGTGTATCAGATTCTGCAAGCGCATCGCGGCCGTATTCGAGTGGAAACGGAAAAGGGTGAGGGAGCGGAGTTTATTGTGGAGCTTCCGCGCTCTACTGCGTCGCGAGCACCACAGCGGCCTACAAAACGCAAGCAAACGGAATTGGTTGCGACAGGGAAAGGCTAGGGCGATGGCTCACTTACTGATAGTCGATGACGAGCCGTCCATTCGCGAACTCCTGGAGATAAGTTTTCGCAAAGAGGGCCACAAGGTGGAAGTGGCCTCATCGGGAGAAGCGGCGAAGTCGCGGCTTGCCGCGCAAATTTTCGACATCGTGGTGTCCGACATTTGTATGCCGGATATGGATGGCGTCGAGTTGCTTCGCTATAGCAAGGAGGTTTCTCCTTCCACGATTTTCATTCTGATTACGGGTGTCCCTACGATTGACACGGCCATCGATGCTGTGAATTTTGGCGCGGATCGCTATGTAGTTAAGGGCGATCGCTTGCTTGACGAATTGCGGCCCGCCGTTCAACAGATTACGGAGAACCAGCGGCTGAAGAAGGAAGCGGGGGAACTGCGCCGCCAGATTCGAAGGCTCACCGGGTTTGACCACATCATCGGAACAAGTCCGAAGATGCGCAGTCTGTTCGAGATGATTGCGACCATCGCGCCGCAATCGAGCCGTGTACTGATTACGGGCGAGAGCGGAACCGGCAAAGAGTTGGTGGCGCGCGCGATTCACGAGAATAGCGCACGCGCGAAGACGTCGTTCGTCACCATTAATTGCGGGGCATTTCCGGAAACGCTGCTGGAATCGGAACTTTTCGGTTATATGCGCGGGGCGTTTACGGGCGCGAACGAAAACCGGCGAGGACTGTTCCAGGCCGCGGATGGCGGAACGCTTTTCATGGATGAGATAGGGAACATGAGCCTGACTATGCAGGTGAAACTCTACCGCATTTTACAAGAGGGCAAAGTTCGTCCCGTCGGAAGCACGGAGGAATCCAGCGTTGACGTTCGCGTGATCGCCGCGACAAATAAAGACCTGGAAAAAGAGATTGCGGAAGGACGCTTCCGTGAAGATCTTTTTTATCGGCTCAACGTGATCCCGATTCATCTTCCACCGCTACGAGAACGCCGGGACGACATTCCGCTGCTGGCCCGGGCATTTTTGGATCGCTACGCGAAGTCCATGAACAAAAAGATCGAGGGGATCGAGCCGGAAGCGATGCGGAGGCTGGAAGTTTACGATTGGCCGGGCAACGTGCGCGAATTGGAAAATACGATTGAACGCGCGGTGGCGCTGGAAACGACCAAGCGTGTATCGCTGGAAGGGCTGCCCGAGCGCATTACAAATTTCTACCAGGAATCCCATTCCAACGGACAGTCCGCAAGCAAGCCTTACCTTATCCCCGATAACGGCATGGACCTCGAGAAACTTATTTCTTCCACTGAAAGAGCCTATTTGCTGGCTGCTCTGGAATGTTCCGGAGGAGTTCGCATACGCGCTGCAGAAATGTTGAAGATGACCTACCGATCGTTCCGTCACTACGCAAAAAAACACGGAGTCTAATAACGTTTCACATCGGAGCGGGCTGTTAAAGTCTTTGCTGCCGACTGTTTTCGTCTTTTTTATTTGTACGCCGTGCATGTTCGGCAGCTAGCGGGTGGAAGGTCCGGTCCTAACCTGATGGAGGTGAAGGGTAACTGCCCCATTAGAAGGTTAGCTCAATTGGTCTGAACTTCTCATCTTGTGAAAGCGACTGAGGCTCTCCAAATCAGCGCTTAGAAGCCTTTTCGCGGCGTTTTGGGCAGTCAAAAATAGTCAAAAACTGAGTTCCTGAGAAACGTCCGCATGGGCGGCGGAGCGACAGCCTTACGGGATCTACTCACACCCATCTGATAACAAAGGGCATATTAGGCTGTGTCGTGTCGATACATAGTGTGCTCCGTTCTGGCACACAGCTTGCCAT
>JABDEK010000091.1:0-14082 GCA_013287135.1 Acidobacteriota bacterium
CCACCGGCGGTAGTTTTTCCATCCTCGGTTTTGCCATGGTAAGCAAGACCGCCATCTTCATCTCCTTCGTCGTTGTAGAAAGTGAAACCGGCGCCTCGTGTACCTTCGCGCGCAGAATAATATTTGCCGCCAATCTCCAGACCCGGTGATTGTGCGTTATTGGATATAGTGAGGCGGAGTTTTCCGTCCGGCTCGACAATGTTGATGCGGCCAACTTCAATCTCGCCAAACTTGGCCTTTTGATCCGCAGGCTTCAGCGCGGCTAGGATAACGATTGCAAAGCCCAATGCCGATACAACTGCATATCCTTGCAGGATTCGCAATTGCCGTTGAAGTTTAGTGATATCCGTTGGTTCACTGCTCCTCATGGTTTCCTCCCTGCGATCTAAATTCTGGTGCGTTGTCGCCGAATAAATTATTTGTATTGCCAGGATTTGCGTCTGTTGCGGACGGCGAATTCTTCGCAATCTGGACGGCCATGGCGCGCAGCATATCGCCCGTAGACGTAGGGCGAATTCCGTGACCTTTCATCGGATGTCCATAATCAAACGATCCTCCGAAGTTCGGGTTTTGTGTGCTCTTGAGAAAATCTTCCAGACGATATACGGCGAGATTCAAATAGAAACTATCCATATCTCCACAGTAGAAATGCAATTTGCCTTCCAGCATTTTCCCAATCGTGGCCCAATGTTCGCGCAGATAGGAAGTGAGATCGTAGCCGTGTTCCTTCATGTAATCGGCCACCGAGCGGTCAATGACTCCGGTCATCTTGTTCCACAGAGGTTTTGGGTATCCGTCATCGCCGCCGGGTCCATAAACCGATTCCCAAGCTTCCTGTTGCTCAGCTGAGCGGCCATGGGAGCCTAATACTTCTTCAAGTTGTCCTTGCTGGCGGGCGGTAACCTGCACTTGGCCTTCGGCAGTGCGCAAGAAAGGACGTTCTCGATCGAGCCAGGATGTGCCGGGCGGCGTGAAGGCATTCGCGTCGGCGTAGATGTCGGTGAGACCCCAACGGTGAAAGTCCACGGGATCGGGATAATAAACCCAGGCGCCGCCGAAAAAGCCAGGATGGTAGGCCTGCAACGCTAGCGATTCCCATCCGCCAGTCGACCCGCCCGAAAGAACACGTGCGTAAGGCTCTCGGATAATGCGGAAATGCGACTCGATGTAGGGTATCAGTTCGGTCATGATTGCGTCGCCGTAGGGTCCGTTGTTTGCGGAATTCACCGCATAAGAGTCGTCGTAATACGGCGTGGGATGCAGAAAGGTGACCATCAATAGCCGCGGAAAATTATCCGAGGTCCAGTCCTGATACAACTGATAACCCTCACCCCGGCGCATGTTAATGACCCACGCACGATGGCCCACTTTCTGTTCGTCCACGGGAGAAACGGGCTCGGATTGAAAATGATAAGGCGGCGCCAAACTGAAATGATCCTGCTCGTAGTCAACCGGGTAATTGACATCCGGATGGGCGTCGTAATCCTTCGGCAATAACACTACAGCTCCGAGATACATCGGATGCCCCCAGAATTCCGTTAGGAGCTTGCTTTGAATCTTTACATGCTTGATCCACTTTGTGTCCGCAGGCACCTCCACGGGTGCCAAGATTTTGGATAGCTCGAGACGAACTGTATTCGGCGTTGATCGATCGATGTGAACTTTCTGAACGGAACTTACAAGATTCCCGGGGGAACTGGTAAATTGTTGTCCCTCCCATTGATCCATGTGCGCCCAAATCGTGTGGCCATCGGCGCGATGAAACTCGGTGTACACGTTCAGCAACGCCTGCACGTAGTAATCGCCGGGGGGGATATCAACGAGGCTGCGGAACGGGTAACCGAGAGTTGAACGATCGATTGTCGCTGTATCCCCTGGCTTTAATCCCTCGACGTCCTTGCCAAAAAAAGGGGCGTCCGCACCAGTGCCGCCGGATTGGAAGCGCGGCTCGCGGCTCGCGTCTGTGGTAAGGAATACGAAGACGCGCCCAGTGATGGGTGCCTCATGTACGGAAGAAGAAAAGGAAATCTGAAATTGGATGCCCTGCGCACGAACAGAGCATGCAAAGAGCAAAAACGCGACAACTCCAATCGTCGATACGGTTCGCAAGAGTTTCATGGCTGTGCTAAAAACGGAGACCGTGCCAGCGTTTCTCGTAACATCCTCACAAATACGCTGGCACACGCAGGAGTGTCCTGCACCCAGCCGCCTTCCGTGGTCGTGCTAGGCGCTTCTCTAAAATGTAAGCTTCAAGGCAAATTGCACGACTCGCGGATTAACAACCGTAGCTCCTCCGGGATTCGCTCCAAAGAGGTTTATTGTGTTATACAGAAAATCAGTGATCGGATCGGCAAATTGCGGGTGATTGAAGGCGTTGAAGAGTTCCGCTCGAAACTGTAAGTTGCTGCCTTCGGTAATCCATCCCAACCTCGTATTCTTGATGAACGAGAAATCAAAGTTTACCTGATCCGGCCCATTGAGCAACCCTATCGGCGCATCGCCAAAAGCGGTTCCAACGCCGTCTGCACCGATCACCGGAGGCGTCGTAAAACAAGCCGCATTGATGTACGCATTCAATCTCTTTTGGACTGATCCCGGCGTCGCCACCTTGCACCCTGGAATATAGTCTGGGCGGTCGAAATAAATCCCATAAACATTGAGCTGATTGGTATAAACGATTTCCAGGGGATGCCCCGATTGAATCGTGGCAACGCCTCCCATAGCCCATCCACCAAGCGTTCTGCCCTTTAACGACCGCAAATCGCCTGGGCTTGGAAAGTTATATACGTAGCTGAACACAAATCTGTGCTCTCGGATGAAAGTCTCGGGCCCATAGTTCTGCTTCGGTTCAAACTGATTTCCGTTAATGACGTTTCCGCCAAGATTGCCCGTGGTATAGCCATTCGTAGTGGTCAGGTCGCGCGCGAAAGTATAGGAAGCGAGGAATTGCAAGCCATTGCTGTAGTGTTTGTTAAGGCTTACTTGCAGAGCGTTGTACCAAGCGGCGCCTGCCGATTCAACTTCCAGAGTCCCGGAAGGAAAAAATCCGGGAATCGGCTGACGAAGTGGAATGTTAGCAATAGTGTTTGTGGTCTCCCCGCGAATGGGGTTTGCGGGACTGGCCAGAGCAGCTTGTTCGAAAGCCACTAGTTCTGGCAACTTTGTTGATCTCGTGCCCACATATCCAATATCCAGCAGATAGTTGTTACCCAACTGAGCCTGCAGGTCCATGCTGTAGTGTTGCACTGCGGCAGGTTGAAAGTTTGGAGCAAAACCTTCAAATCCCTGCGAAGTGGTTGGAGTATAAGGAACAAAAGATGGAACTACCGGAAGCACCCCCGGGAACGGCGTCTGGGGCGTCGCATCGGGAAGCGTTGCTTGCTGGAAGAATCCGAAAGGTTGTCCAACGAGAGATTGGATTTGTACGCCTGCGGTGCTCCGGGAGTGGAACAACCCATAACCTGCTCTCAAAACGAGACGGTCCGTTCGGGGCAGTTGCCAGGCAAAACCGACTCTGGGATTCCATGTATTCTGCCCCAAAGCTTCGGTGCCGGAATTGTTACCGACCCGCGTCACTCCCGCCGGAATTGTCCCGGTGTAATTCGCAGGAACGGTCCAGCCTTGGAGCGTGCCGGAAGCTGGCGGATTCGGATCGGCCAAGTTTGGCCAAAATGAGCTGTTCCGTCCCAAAATGTCGTTAAACGTCCCGATGCGCTCATAACGAAACCCGGCGTTTAATGTGAACCTTGGAGTAACCTTAATGTCGTCCTGAATGAACGCGTTTCCGTTCAGCACGCGATAAGCGCGACCGAGATCACCAACGAGATAAGTCGTCTGGACATCGTTGGGGTAACCAGAACATCCGCAAGCGGCGGCCGTGCCATTGTCGGTCGCGTTTAGCCCAAGCAGGAAGTCCGGGAAAGACTGGAAGTATGCGCCTGAGTATGTATGGAAATTTTCGATGTTCACCTGATTGCGCGTAACACCTCCACCAAAATGGAATGTTTCGCGGCCGCGTGTATAAGCCAGGGTATCTTCTTCAATAAAAGTATTCTGGATTACAGTTGACCCTTCGCCGTTGCCTCCCAGACCGAAAGTGCCTATCGCAATATTCGGATAGTCATTGAGGGAAGCGGGAACGGCCGCGCCGTAATCTGACCATGTAAACGGTTCTGTTTGGGCTACTACAGCGGCGGTGCGATTAAAGGCAAACTGAAATTCGTTCACCAAGTTGGAGTTGAAAATATACGTATGAGTTAGGGATGCATTTTGAAAAGCCGAGCTGTTCGTCCAAGGAAATCCCGGAGGCGTCCCTCCTACTTGCGGATTACCCGGCAGAGTTTCCGTCGATTTACCATTAGCATAAAAGTACCTGGCCGAAAACTTGCTCTTCGAGGTGTGAAGAAAATCCGCGTTGATCATGAACTGATTTTCGCTGAACGGACATGCATTGCTGAATGAAGATGTTCCCATACCATTCTGAATCGTTTGAGGGGTAGGAATCAGGTAGTTGCCGTTGGGCAATTTCGTCTGCAATATCTGCAAAGAAACTGGGTTGATATTGGATCCATCTGCCGCGACAGCTGGTCCAACGCCGCCGAGTTCGTTCTGGATCGTTCCTCTCTGTCCGGCAAAAATCGCTCCAATCGCTGCGGCGGATCGGTCGTTTGTAAGAGGCGGCAGGCTGAGAGTGCTTGCACAACCTCCAGCGATGCCGTTTTGCTGCTTTGTTCCTTGATAAGAACCGAAGAATAGCAGCTTGTTTTTCTTGATCGGTCCACCAATCGTGCCGCCGTACTGATTTTCACGTAGCAGGCCGCGCGGCTGGCCTGTAAAATTATTCTGATAGCTGTTGGCGTTAAGGTCCTCGTTGCGAAAGAACTCGAAGACGGAACCGTGATACTCGTTCGTGCCCCCCTTCGTGATCAGGTCAACGTTGGCCCCGCCGTTACGGCCATTCGCAGCATCGTACGGCTGGGTAACCACTTTGAATTCCTGGATTGTGTCTGGATTTGGAACCGGAGTGCCACCACTGAAGTTCAAGGCAGACGTTAAGTCATTTACGTCAGCGCCGTTTAACTGAGTATTATTGTCGATCGTCGTGCTGCCGTTCGCGGAAAAACCGGCACCGCCGGCATTGTAACTTTCATTTCCACGGCCAAGGTCCCCGGCGTTGGTCACCTCGGTTGATATTCCCGGATTTAATCCAATGATTTGCCCGTAGTTGCGCGTAACCAAGGGTAGATCGGTGATGAACCGGCCATCGGTCACAGTCCCCAGCTCGGGTGATTCCGTTTGCAACATTTGCTGCGTTGCAGTAACCACAATGGTTTCCTTCGAAGAGCCCACTTTGAGCTGGATATTCGCCGTGTCGGTCTCGCTCACCACAACCGTCACGTGTGGATAACTGGAAACTTCGAAACCGGTCTTTTGCGCGGTCACGTGGTAAGTCCCGGGCGGCAACAGGGGCACCAAATACACTCCAATGCTGTTTGAAGTCACCGTCCGCGTCTCTCCGGTCGCATCGCTTACGACTGTCACTTCAGCCCCAGTGACTACGCCCCCCGAAGTATCGGTCACCACTCCAGTAAGCGCGCCGGTGCCATTGACCTGCGCCATTACCGGCTGAGGAATCAGCAACAATCCGCTGATTAAACACAAGAGTGGAAGCATCGCACGAAGATTCTTGAAGACTAAACCGTAGTTGCGGAAGCCTTCGTGCCATTCGCGTTTCATATTTCCTCCATTACCTTGACTTGTGCCTTGGTCGAGGCTCGAAAATCATGTTCGCTCCTGGCTATCGCCGCGGAACGAATCAATAATTCCACGTAGAAATATCGAATTCTTTCGGTGCATTTTTCTGAACCTGTTCGGCTATTTGCCGCAATAAGTCCGCCCAGGTCATGGGGTGCCATCCATGACCTTTCATCGGCCGGCCATATTCAAAAGATCCCGCGTAATAGGGATTTTTTGTCGCTTTCAGAAATTCTTCCATCTTGTACACAGCGAGGTTCAGGTAGTAGCTATCCATGTCGCCAACAAAGAAGTGCAGCTTTCCAACAAGATCTGGCCCGATCTGCGCCCAGTGTGAGCTGATGTAATTGCCGAGATCAAAACCGTGATCACGCATGTAGTCGGCGGCGCTGCGGTTTATTTTTCCTGATTGCATGTCCCAGAGCGGGACCGGGTACCCGTCGTTACCCACCGGGCCAAAAACCGCCCACCAGCCGTCCAACTGATAATCCGATCGGCCATGGGGTCCGAGCATATCCTCGAAGTGACTTACGTCCTCTACCGTGGATCTCACTTGGCCCTCCGGAGTGCGACTCCATGGTCGCGGATTGCTAATCCACGCGCCCGGCCGGCGATACTCAAACGCATTCTCGTCTTTGTAAATGTCCAGCAGCTGGAATCGCCGAAAATCGATCGGGTCGGGATCGAAAACCCAAGCCCCTCCGAAAAACGAAGGGTAATAAACCTGAAGAGCTAAAGATTCCCATCCTCCCGTCGAACCTCCTTCCAGGATGCGAGCAAACGGCTGCCGAAGGACGCGGAAATGCGTTTCTACATAAGGAATTAACTCATTCATGATCGCGTCACCGAACGGCCCGCAATTCGGCGAATTCACCGCGTAAGAATCGTCGAAGTAGGGACAAGGATGCTGAAAGGTGACCATAATGAAACGCGGAAAGTTATCCGAGTTCCACGCCTGATAGAACTCATAACCCGTTCCGAGGCCGGACCTCTTGCCATCTTCGATTGCCTCTGGAGTTTCCTTCTTTGGATCAGGATCAAATTCCCAAGGAATCGGCTGATAGAAATGGCCCTGGTTGTAAACCACGGGATAGTGAGCCTCCGGATGTGATTCGTAGCCCTTCGGCAGCAAAACGGTGGCGCCCAGGTACATCGGCTGTCCCCAAAATTTTGTAAGCACGGGACTTTGAAACTTCACGGTCTTAATCCATTCAGTTTCTTGGGCCGGAGCTAGCGAAGAAAGCAGCTTGCTTTGACTGAATTCGTCTGTGGACATGACTTTGTCCAGGGACAATCGAATCATGAAGCCACTGGCGGGATCCAAGTGCATTTTCTGAATTTCACTATGTAAATTGCCCGGGGCTAGCGTGGGGAGCTCTCCGATCCAATCGTTATGGGCCCAGACTGTGTGGCCGTCAGAACGGCGAAACTCCGTGTAAATATTTAACAACGCTTCGACGTAATAGTCGCCGGCGGGGAGATCTTTCAATGTGTGCAGCGGGTATCCGGCGGTGTCGCCGTCGATCATAACGACCTCATCCGCACCCAGCGCGCTCACATCTTTCCCGAAGAAAGGCGGTGCGGCTTCCGACAGCAGTTGGACGCGCGGATCCACTTCATTCGTCCGCGTGACGATTACGAACATGCGTCCAGTGAGGGGGCCGGCATGCGCCGTGGACGGAAAGGAAACTTTGAAGCCGATCGTCGATTGAGCAGAGGTAATCGAAACGATGGTCACCAAAAGCAGCGACAGGCCACCTACGCGCGACAGAATCCTTCGTAGGTAGGACGCGCAGTCACCGCCCAAGCCTCGCTTCTTATAGACGGCATCGCCCTTAAGGCCGCGCTTCGAATTCTGCACGATTGTATTAGCCTGTCCCGACGCCCGGAGACGGGGGTCTTTTTGGATGGCAACACTTGTATCGCAGATATCACATTTCTGCAACAAATGTTTTACGGCGGACGACGCGCTTACGACGACGGTGGGAAGCCGCAAGGTCAGCTCCGAAGTCTTTTACGGAGAGGACGAGCCATCCGAACCTGCGGGCAGATAGAAATGCAATCAATAGCAGGGTTTGAGGGGTCTGTCCTGGTAGCAACAATACTTGCTATTCGCCCTCGGCGGGCTTCTTGCTGGTTACGGCGATCGTGGGAATGTCGGCTTGTCGTATTTTCTCGTTGAACGCCGGTAGCTCTTTGTCGCGCAATTTATTCCATTTGGCAATTTGAGCGTCGAGCGCGGTGTGCAGGCCTTCGAACACTGCATAAGAGGCCTGGGTGGGCGCCGTGTCCGCGCTTTCAACCGTGCCACTGAGCTCCATGAGCTGATCTGCCAATTGAACCGGGTAATTCAGCGGATCTTCGCCGCTTTTGGATTTTGTTTGGACGATGCCCTCTTCAACTGCCGTCATTTCTTTGGAAAGATTATCCGCCGCGCTCACAATCTCCGCGGACTTACTGTCGTTCGCGATTCGTTTTTTGAGCGACGCAAGCTGGCTGTGAACGTCACGAATCTCGTTGACGGCGTCGTCCGCTTGGGTGATGCAATCGCGGATTTGCAGAGCAAGGTCAAATTGCTTTTGCAAGTCGCTTTCCGAAGTGTGAATCCGCGGATCTTCTTTTACTTCGAGGGGAGCCGTGTAGCTTTTATCTCCAAGGCTCAGCCTCACAGAATACTTTCCAGGAACCACGAGCGGCCCAGTCGGACTATCGGCCCAGCTTACGATGCCCGGGACTTTGCTCGGAGGCTCGTAACGAAGGTCCCATGCGAATCGGTTTAATCCGGCTGCTGCGGGCATCTGAGCGTCTTTTTTGGCGGATTCGGGTTCTTCTTCTTCGGGTCGTTTCTGCTCTGGCTTCGCCTTGCTCGAATATCTGCGAATCACTTTCCCATTTGCGTCGAGGATCTCCAAGTGGATAACCTCTTTCCGCTCGGATTTGAATCCATAGTCGATTATGGCGCCGTCTGGAGGATTTGCTCCGAGCGAACGCCCCGCAGGTATTTCGGATGATCCGCCGCGGAAACGATAGGCAACGCCGGGTGTGTAGAGGTGAACATCCTCGTTCACCGCGCCGGAGGTCAGTTGGCGCAACGTAGAAATATCGTCGAGAATCCAAAAGGAACGTCCATGCGTTGCGAGAACCAAATCATCTTGATGCACGATTAAATCGTAAACAGGCACTGTCGGCAGATTGAGTTGAAGCGGCTGCCAGCGATTGCCGTCATCGAATGAAACGTAAATCCCCATCTCCGTACCGGCGAACAGCAAGCCTTTTCGGACCGGATCCTCGCGTACGGCGTGCACGTAATCATTCGCCGGTAATCCGGCGATAATGGCCGTCCACGTTTTCCCGTAATCCGTGACTTTATAAATGTAAGGACGAAAATCATCGAGCGCGTGCCGGTCGACGGCCACATAGGCTGTTCCAGATTCGTGGGGCGACGCGTCAATCAAGCTTATCTTGCTCCATTCAGGGACGGCTTTGCTCGTAGCGTCCACCCAGTCTTTCCCCTCGTTTCGGGTGACATGAACGAGGCCATCATCGCTCCCCACCCAAATAACGTCTTTTGTCACCGGAGAGACTGCAATAGCAAAGATCGTGTCGTAATATTCGGCGCTCGTATTATCTTGAGTGATCGGGCCGCCCGAAGATTGTTGCTTGCTCTTATCGTTACGCGTAAGATCGGAACTCATCGCTGTCCAGGTCATTCCAGCGTCCGTGGTCTTAAATAAAACCTCCGCGCCCTGGTAAAGGGCCTTGGGATCGTGCGGGGAAGTGGCAAGTGGCGAAGTCCATTGAAAACGATGTTTCAATTCGGATGCGGGATATCCCATCGGATTCAGGGGCCAGGATGAAATATCCTCCACTTGGCCGACCGAGCGGTCGTAGCGAGTGAGGTGACCATCGTAGGAATCTGCGAACACCACGTTTTCGTTCTGTGGATCAGGTATTACAAATCCGCTTTCCCCTCCGCCCACTGAATACCAATCCGACGGCCCGATTGCTCCGCGGTCTGATCTGCTCGCGATGGACACCGACGAGCTATCTTGCTGTGCGCCGTACAGTCGATAGAGAAATCGATTGTCCGCGGCAACATGATAGAACTGCCCGGTGGGCTGATTGTCTTCCGCAGTCCATTTCTTGCCGCCGTCAGTGGTGATAGCAGCGCCGCCATCGTCACCTTCAATCATGCGTTGAGGATTCGTCGGATCAATCCATAAGTCGTGACGGTCCGAGTGCGTACCCCCCATCGCCTCAAACGTCTTGCCTGCGTCCGTCGATCGGTACATGGTGGTATTGAGAATGTAGACTCCCGAATCCAATGTCGGATCAGCGAAAATGTGAGTGAAATACCAGGCCCGCTGCCGGAAGCGATGATCGTCATTAATCTTCTGCCATGTTTCGCCGGCATCATCGGAGCGGTACAGCCCGCCTTCCTCGGCCTCGATCAGTGCATACACGCGACTTGGATTGGTCGGCGGGACGGCTACTCCAATGCGTCCCAGTTCTCCCTTCGGCAGACCGTGACCGTCCAGTTGCTTCCAGGTCGTGCCACCATCGGATGATTTGTACAAACCGCTTCCGGGGCCGCCGCTCGTCAAACTCCAAGGGGTGCGACTGGCTTGCCACAATGCGGCATACAAGACGTTTGAATTGGTCGGATCAAAGACGACGTCGATTGCGCCCGTCTGGTCGTCCTTATACAAAACCTTCTGCCAAGTTTTTCCTCCATCCTCAGAGCGAAAAACTCCGCGCTGTTCATTGCGGCCATAAGCGTGCCCCAGCGCGGCGACAAAAACAATTTCCGGATGGTGCGGATCAACAATGACCTTTCCAATCTGACGAGTATCGTCGAGTCCAATGTGATTCCACGTTTTTCCGGCATCCAGCGACTTGTACACGCCGTTGCCATACGAAATGTCGCCGCGAATGCACGCTTCGCCCGTCCCGACGTAGATTACATTCGCGTCAGACGGTGCGATCGCGAGGCTGCCAATGGAAGAAACCGGCTGTTTGTCGAACAGCGGCGCCCAGCTTAAGCCTGCATTCGTCGTCTTCCACACGCCACCGGCTACCGCTCCGAAATAATATACGTTCGGGTCGCCCGGAACTCCGGCTACCGTTAGCACGCGTCCCCCGCGAAATGGACCCACCAAACGCCACTTCAGCCCCTTCAAAGTATTTTCATCAAGCGTCTGAGCGCGAAGGGGCAACGCAAGTGACATCAGTGCAACCATGGCGATTAGAAATGCAATTGGGAATGTTCTAGTTCGACGCATCGGGCCTCCGTGTGGAAACCGAGCATTTCGCTCGCTTGCATAGCCTTATGTCAGCAAATGAAATCGGCTGACTATGGTTTCATTTGCCTGAAAGTCATCAGTCAGAATTAACGAACTTGGTTGAATCCATTTAGTCTGAAAAAAAAACGGCTGAATGGGTCACCCAGTCCTCTTGCCCCGGAGATATTGAGATCGTGGTAGATGAACGGCGTTTCTACGGGTTCACGGAGCGGATTCAATTTGAAAGTTGAAAGGAGCCATTTGCTCCATAATGACTTTCTTGTCTCCCACCATCACGATCGTTTGTTTATAGGCGGGAAAGTATTCTTTTCCAATCTTTGCCACATCTTCCAGCGTGACGTTTAGAATTTCGGATCCTTCGCGCTCTAGCGTGTCTGAAGTCAACCCTCTAGACCACAAATCACAAAATTGATTTGCCAGTTCCACTTGCGATTGCAACCTAAGCGCCTGCGATCCGATCAAGTGGCGCTGCGCGCGCTCAAGTTCATCGGGGCGTGGAAGAGTTATGGCCATTCGATTGAGTTCGTACCAAAATTCGTTGAAAGCCGCGCCCGTAACCGGGTTGCGAACGTTTGCCCCACTATAAGACAATGACGTCTCCGCGTAAGTCTGCAGCAGTGAACCAGCGCCGTAGGAATAACCTTTATCTTCCCGGATATTCGACCCGAGTCGGGCGCTCGCCATACCGCCGAGAATAGTGTCCGATACTTCAAAGCGTACGTAATTCGCATCTCGCTCCGTGGGTCCGACGCTTCCAAGCAGCATCGTCGTTTGTACCGAGCCCCCGCGATCCACGATGTATATATTTCGCGAAACCTTATTTTCTGGCGCTGGTGCAACTGGGACAGTGGCCTGCTGACTTCCCGACCATTTCCCAAATGCTTCGTGAATCAGCGGAGCGATTTCAGCAGCATCGAAATCGCCCACCGCAACCAGGAGGCTTTGATCAGGACGAAATTCCGCGTGGTAGGCTTTTAAGAGCAACTCCGAGCTGATTTTCGCAATCGCATCTTCGGTCGGAGCTATCACGCTGTATGGATTGGCGCCGAAGACCAGCTTCGCCAGCGCGCGGCGCGCCAGGAAAATCGAGCGCGCTTCCTGGCCTCGCAATTCTTCGGCAGAGTTTTTTTTCGTGAGTGCTACTTGATCTTCGGGAAAGGTGGCGCTCTGAGTGATGTCCGCCAAGAGTCTAAGACCAATCTGCATTTTCCAGGAAGGCACATCCGTCGAAACCACAACACTATCTGCGTCCGCGCGGCTGTTTAAAGCGCCTCCTGCCGCCGCAATTTCCTCGGTAAGCTGTTTGGCCGTGCGTGTCTTAGTTCCCAGCGTGATGGTAGATGCAAGAACGTCAGATAAACCCGGCAAATCCTTCGGATCGGATGCAAGCCCGCCGTGCGCCGCAAGGGCGAAGGCAACCTTGGGATATCCCGGACGAGGCACTAGCCAAACCGTCAAGCCGTTTGGCAACTTGCTCGAAATCACCTTTGGCCCGGCGTAAGGTTTCAACGGACCATACGCTGGCAAGTCACTGGGCAGCTTAGGCGCCTTTTGTGCATATGCACCGAAGACCGGCGTGAATATAAGCGCAAAAATCGCGGCGATTGGTCGTAGCGCACTTCGCGTCATTGGTTTTTCTTTTCGTTTCCGGAAGAGGTTGCTGCTTTCGTTGCCGGAACACGGTTTATGATCGTCCGATTGGTTTTCGCAAGATACTTCGCCACAAATTCTTTCACCTCCGCAGCCGACACGCTTTCCAGCTCCTTCGGAATATCATTCACTATCGCTGGAGTGCCATCGAAAAGAGTCGCGAGAGACATCACCTCTGCGCGGTCCACGGGGATTTCTAGCTGACGATCCCAATCGGAACGAAGCTTGGTGATCGCGGTATCAAGTGCGGACACTGACGGACCGTTCGCAGCCAGACTGCTGACCGCCGAGTCATAGGCGCTCAGCAGATCGGCTTCCTTCACTTCATTCGGGTAAACAATGAATGCGGCCAGCAGCGTAGGGCCATTGTATTCAAACTGATTCCCTAGCGGCCAATTGACTCCGCCATTCACCGATACTGCCACCTTCTTTTCCTGCACCAATTTCTGATACAAAATCGACGCATTGCCTCGATAAAGAAGTTCAGCAACGACAGCGCCCACGATGGCATCTCTTTCTTTGCGTGGGGGCATGCGGTAACCGACTCCCAGGGCCGGTGAGTGGGCTAAGCGGTCTTCTTGCGTAACCTGACGTTCTGCAGTCTGCGGCGGCTCGCTAACATCGGGCTTTGGCGGGTTTTTCACCGCCGGGATCGCCGAGAAATATTTTTCCGCCTTCGCGAACACCTCATCGGGATTCACATCTCCCACAACTGCCAGCACGGCGTTATTGGGACTGTAATAGGATTCATAAAAGGCTTTTACTTCCGCTATGGATGCTGCATCTAGGTCTTTGAAGTCTCCGATAATGCTGTGATTGTTCGGAAAAGTGTCGAACGCCTTCTGCGGCAGGTCTACTGCATAAAACAATCCGTAGGGCTGATTCATGATCGTCGATCGCGCTTCTTCCTTGACTACATTGCGCTGGTTATCAAGATTCGTAACAGAAAAATCGAGCGTTTTCATGCGATCGGCTTCGAGCCACAATATCGGGTCGATCGCCGAAATTGGCGCTGAATCTACATATTCTGTGAAATCGGCTCGCGTCGCCCCATTGAAAGAGCCACCACCCTCATCGATCACCGAACTGAAAATTCCTTTCGGTGCATTTGGAGTACCTTGGAACATGAAATGTTCGAACAAATGCGCGAAACCGGATCGTCCTTCTGGTTCCAACCGATAGCCGATGCCGTAACTGATGCACAGTCCAAAAGTGGGGGAGGTGTGATCCTCGGAGACGATCACCGTCAAGCCATTCGCAAGTTTTCGCTCTACCGCGGGCACTTCCCAGGAGTGTTTGGAGGGACCGGGAACTGTTTGACCGAGCAAAAAAGCCAGGAAGCAAATCCCTATTTTCGTCACACTTCCCCCCAAAC
>JABDEK010000091.1:14092-15797 GCA_013287135.1 Acidobacteriota bacterium
CTCCTGGGAAGTGCCCGCGGTAGAGCGAAAACTTGCGAATGGCTTGACGGTGATCGTCTCCGAGGATCACACCTCCCCCACTTTTGGACTGATACATCCGTTGTGATTCTAGAATAATGATGCGACATTTGTTTTAAGCGCGTACGGAGACTAATGCCAAAAAGTTGGACTGTCAAGTAGTCACTAGGCAGCGCCGCGCGCCATCACCGCCGAACACATATTAATTGCAACTGGCGGACGCTTGAGGTTCCATTCGACTCGAGGGACGCCCGTAGGCAAAAACGACCACAGCTTCGGTCGACAGGACCTCTATCTTACGGAGCTTTCGTTTTCCTCGCATAATGTCATGATCCGACGGATCAGGCCAGCTTCTGACCAGCTATTGAAACGACAAGATTGCGTTATCAAGCGCACGCATGATTGGAGAGATTAAGCGACCGAAACACGTACCGCAAGCTAGGGGGCGAGGGTGGCGTTGCGAGCGCG
Organism: Acidobacteriota bacterium; assembly: GCA_013287135.1. GTDB lineage: Bacteria > Acidobacteriota > Terriglobia > Acidiferrales > UBA7541 > Palsa-295. The sequence goes on from JABDEK010000091.1 coordinate 14,579, forward strand.
CGGCGCTTCCAATTCTGCAGGCAAAGGTAGATCCGCCGAGACAGCCAAAAAACACTCCAAGCCGCCCAGTACAATAAGTTCCGCTGAGTAAAACGTATCGAGAATCTCGCCGGAGCGTTTCCGAAAGCGAGTAATGCGGTTCGCGACTCGTCCTTGTTCTCGAATTTCTTTCCGCATCCGTAGTCGTTCGCCAGGATCGTTCCAAATCCCGATATCGAATACGCTGCGCCCGATCAGTTCCTCGCGCGCATATCCGTACCTGCGCTCGAACGCTTCATTTACATCGAGAAAACGCCCCTGGTCGACGGTTGTGATGGAAAAAGCAATGGGGCTCGATCGAAATACCTTGGCGAATCTCTCCTCAGAGAGTTCGCGGCTCTGCTCCGCTCGCCGTAAGGCATTCTGCGTGTGTTCTAAATCCCCCAGCCTCTGCTCGAGCTCCGCGCCATAGATCTCCGCGCGTTCAAATAGACGGGCGTTCTGAATCGCGACGGCCGCAGGTATGGCCAGTGATTTGGCCAATCGTAAATGTTCTTGTGAGAAAGCCTGCGCGCGGGAATCGCCTAGCGAGAGCAGTCCAAGCACCCTCCCCGATGCCAGGAGTGGCACACACAGCCACGAGCGCATGTACGAATATCCCTTGAAAGCCTGCCACTCATTCTCCGTGCTGGTATTCGCAAGGAGCACAGCCGTCTTAGTGGCCAGCACCTGCAACAAGAATCGGTTGTCACTGGCATCCAGGGTGGCTGGACATTTCGGAAGACGCCTGGTTCGTTCCGAGTGTTGCATTTCACGGGCCAGGAACAAACGAGTATCCGTTTCCAAAAGCAATATCTGCGCCGATTCGCAGGGGACCAGTGTCAGTAGCGATTGAAGCAAGGTGTCGAGGACGTAGTCCATCCTGAGGTTTTGCGTGAGAGCGAGAGTGGTCTTTCGAAACGCATCGGCCTCGGCCGTTGCCGATTCCGCACGCGCGAGATTATTGCCCATCTGTTGTTCGGCGCTTTTTCGCGCGGTAATGTCCTGGGCAGTTCCAACCAGTCTTCGCACCAGGCCGGTCGAATCTCGCACCGGGCAGCCGTGAACCGACACCCAGCGGACCGCGTGATCGGGCCGAATAATCCGAAACTCTTCATCAATTTGACCTGAGCTGGCCGCTTCTTCCAGCCGCGTGAGCACGCGAATTCGGTCCTGGGGGTGGAACAGCTCCTGATAAGAA
>JABDEK010000092.1 GCA_013287135.1 Acidobacteriota bacterium
ATTCCACTCCATTCACATCCACGTTTCCGCGCGAAACCTGCACCCAGGCATGCCGCCCCTTTTTCAACAGATGCTTGGCCTGCTCGCCTTCGTTCAGCCGTGCAATGTAAAGATTCGCGTCCTGGTGAATATTTACGGGCGCCTGCGGGCCAGCCACTAAATGGAACTGTCCTCGCAAGTCTTTATCCGGAAACGTGAGCTGCTCGTATTCCGGTTTCAGATTCTTGCGGTCCGGAACGATCCATATTTGCAGCAGATGCGTGGGATCCTTCGGCGAGGGATTAAATTCGCTGTGCATGATCCCCGATCCCGCCGTCATATGTTGCAACTCCCCGGGACGTATCACTGCACCGGTGCCCATGCTGTCGCGGTGCTCCAGCGATCCATCCAGTATCCAGGTCAGGATTTCCATATCACGGTGCGGATGCATTCCAAAACCCTTTCCTGGCGCCACAATATCCTCATTCAGCACGCGCAAGGAACGAAATTGGATATGCTCCGGATCGTAATACTGGTCAAACGAAAATGTGAATCGCGTATCCAGCCACGAGAGTTTGTTCTGTCCTCTTTCTTCACTGGGTCGAACTTGTATCATTTTCCTTCTCCTTCGTTTTTCTTTCTGAATTGCCGTGCTCGTTTTCCAAATTCACTTCTCCGCCGCGCCCCAGCTTGCGGCACAAGCGGCGTAACTCTTCCTGTTCGCTTGCCGTTAAACGACTCATTTCTTTCACCACATCTTTCGCATGCAGCGGAAGTACGCGCGAAATCAGCTTGCGCCCCTTGGGAGTTAGATGAATCATGATCATCCGCCGGTCGTCCTTCTGGCGCACCCGCTCCACCAATCCGTGCTTCTCCAGATTATCGATCACCATCGTTATGTTCCCGCCGCTGCGCAGCAGCTTGTCCCCCAGTGCTCGCTGGCACATTGGACCTAGATGAAAAAGAGCCTCCAGGATCCCAAGCTGGCTGGTGGTTATACCGTGCCGGTCCAGGCCCGCGCTCAGCCTGGTCTGCACCGAATTGGATGCCCGCGACAGATTAATGAAGGCATTCAGCGCCCGCTTCGTCCCGCTATCGCCTTTAAAATGTGTCGGCACTATGGTTTAACCATCAATCGTTTAACATCAAACTATCTATAAGATGCCCGCACCGAGAATTGGATTCAACCGGAGGCACGCCGCCGCACGGTTATAGAAACAAAGACCTTAGCTACGAGGAGGGAAACTTGTGGGGAGACCTGCAGAGCAACTTCGGTCAATCTACTTGACCAACTTAGCGTCCTATTTTTTGTTTTGCCGTAGGTTGCGTAGCGCCGGGCCTCAGCCCGGCATCTTTCCTTTGAATTTTCCTGCTGCACCGTGAGAAATCCTCGATCCGCTCAACGTCCCAGACCCAATCATCGTGATGGTTTCTGCGTAGGACGAACTAGAACTCGCTAATATTCGGGGGAATATCGATTTGCTCAGTTGGTCAGGTTTACCGGCGGATGAAACATGTCCAAGGGCGGCTTGCGCTTAGCAGCCTTCGAAAAAATTGATCTACGCGCTACCGCCCCCGGGACGAGCTTGTTACTGCTTGTCGTACACGCTTGTGGTGTTGTATTCCTTGCCGGCTGCTGTCGTTCCCGTTCCTGTGACGGTGGTAACCTTCCCGTCCTTTGATACCTCTGCCGTGGACTTGCCGATTTCCTTCCCGCCCTTTGAGAACACACCAGTCGTTTTACTGGCATTAACGCGATTGATCGTAATGCTGTCCGCGCCACCCGGCGCTCCTGTGCCGTTGATGGGGGAAGGCTTGCCGTCTAATTTTGTGGAGAACGTGTAATCAATAGGCTTCCCTTCGCCGTTGGTCCCCTTGTAAGTGTACTTCGCGCCATCTCCGTCCGCTTCGACTTTACGGTCGAGGCTTTTTGGCATCGGCACTCCGGTGAACGTCGATTTGTCAGTGTTCAGTTTCCATGTTCCAACAAATGGACTTTCCTGAGCCATTAGCGGGCCGGAGGCAGCAGCGGAGAGTGTAAGAGCAGCAAGCAGCAACAGAATACGCTTCATGTGTTTTCTCCTTGATTTAGCCTCGGCGCGGTTTTCGCCTCAGCGGTCGAGGATTATGTCCTCGCTCGCCTTCGATTGGCAAGTCGAATGTTCTTAGTGGTACGTAAATGCCGCTAGCTTATGGCTTCTGCGTAGGACGAAGTAGAACTTCGCTGATGAAGCTTTGCGGCGCCTGCGTCACGATGCTTTCCACCACGTGCGCTATGTCCTCAGGCTGCAGCATCTTGCTGGCATCTTTTCCAACGTGTGGCGAGAAGTCCGTTGCCACTGTTCCAGGACAAATCGCGCTCACTCGGATCCCATAGGCCCGCAGGTCTTCCGCCATGCATTCCGTCATCCCCAAGAGTCCCCACTTCGATGCGCAGTAAATCGCTCCCCCTGCAAACGCATTTTTGCCCGCCAACGACGCGATATTGATGATGTGCCCTCCCCGCCGCTCGATCATACCCTTGGCTACCGCTTTGCTCAGCAGGAACACGGATTTCAAATTGGTGTCTAATACTGAATCCCAATTGGACTCGTTCGCCTCATAAAAAGGCCCAAAATATCCAATGCCCGCATTGTTCACCAAAATATCAATCGCTCCGAATGCTTGTTTCGTTTCCTCCACCAGCGACAAAATGTCGTCACCGCTGCTTACATCAGCCGCCACGATAATCACCTCAACGCCCGCGCTCTTCATCTCGTTGGCCACGTTTTGCAGTTTGTCGGCGCTTCGCGCGCATAAACTAAGCTTCGCTCCCAACCCTCCCAGCTTGCGAGAGATGGCCAGTCCGATTCCCCTGCTCGCTCCTGTAACCACAGCAACCTTGCCTTCCAGAGTTTTTTCTTTGGCCATCAGCGATCTCCAACGAGGCGACTATTTACCGAGATTTAACATCATAACATTGGGGCGATGTCGTTCAGAAAATCACCAAAATCGAGAACCAAAGTGGGATTCACCTTGCACGCGTGATTGGCTTTCCCTATAATCCGTGGATTCGTTACCCCGTTTTTTTGTTCGGGTAGCAGGCCTAGTTGGACTCTTTCCGAGTGAATCTGGTTCAGGAGGCGGTTGATATTATGCGAAAGTTTCTCGGCATCATAGCAGCGCTCGCAATTCTTATGGCGCTTAGTCTCTCTGCGCGGCCGGCCGCTGCCCAGGACCAGGCGGATCAAAATAAGGCCCCAGCCTACACCATGCCGGAATATAACGGCTTCCAGGCCTGCCACGCGGAAACCAACGCGCAAATGCGGGTCAAGTGCCTTGACGATTTTGTCTCCAAATTTCCAAATTCCACCCTGATGCCCTACGTCCTCCAGCTCTACGTTCAAAGTTACAATGAGCTGAAAAATTATCCGAAGACAATTGAATACGCCGACAAGTTGGTCGCCCTGGGCGACAAAGTTGATGCCGGCACGAAGTTGCAGGCTCTTTACACGCGTTCGCTCGCCTTCAACTACGCTTTTAGCGATAAAGCTCCAGACCCGGATTCGCTGAACAAGGCTCGCGCCGCAGCTGTGGAAGGTCTGAAAATCCTGAGCACCATTCCCAAGCCCGCGAATCTCACGGACGACCAGTTCGCTGAGCAGAAGAAGGGTCCCACGGTTCTGTTCAATTACACGGCTGGCTCTGCCTCTCTCATGTTGAAGGATTACCCTGGCACAATTCAATATTTCAAGGCGGCGCTTTCGGTAAATCCTACCGACGCAATAACGAACTATCGTTTAGGCCTTGCCTACTTGCAGTCGACGCCTCCACAGCCGCTGGACGGCTTCTGGTACCTGGCGCGCGCCATCAATCAGAAAATTCCCGACGATGCCAAAGTGAAGGAGTACCTCCGCAAACAAATCCTGGCCTATGAACAGCCCGGTTGCGATTCGCTGGTGGATGCGCAGTTGGACGAATTAATGCAGCTGTCGGCGAATGCTCCCGTCCGCCCGGCGAGTTACACCATCCCCAGCGCTGACGATTTGAAGAAGATTCAAACCTCCAGCAATATCCTCACCGTGCTATCGGATCTCCAAGCTGGCGGAGACAAAGCCAAAATGACCTGGCTGGCCATCTGCGGCGCCGAATTTCCGGAAGTAGTCGGCAAAGTTATCGACGTCGTTCCTGGAACTGAATCGATGGAATTGAAGTTGGCCACCGGCGCAACACCGGAGGAAATCGAAAAGGCCACTGCGGCTAACCTTGACGTAAAAGTCGTTGGCCAACCCGAAGCCGCCCGCTTGCAGAAAGATGACGGCGTGCGCTTCAGCGGCACCCTCGCGAGTTACGATCCGTCTCCCGCTTTCATGCTTCATTGGGATAAAGCCAAGGTGAACCCGGAAGACATCCCAGCGGAGAAGGGCAAGCACACTCCGCACAAGGTAGCTCCCAAGCCTGGAAAGTAAAACTAGCAGCAACTTGGCTTAGAAAAGGCCGGCTCATAAGAGGGCCGGCCTTTTTCTCGCGCACACGTCAGAAGCTGCGTCCGTTTCAAGCCTGCCGGTGAAGGCCCTAGATACGTCTAGGACCAGCTAAAAGGGTCCGCGCTTCAGGAACGGTGGCGTCTGCTGTGGTCCAGCTTGTATTCGTCCACTTTGCGGCTAAGGGTGTTGCGGTGGATTCCCAACGCTTTAGCGGCGCGCGACTGATTTCCGTTCAGGCGCTCCAGCACGCGCTTGATAAATTTTTTCTCGAATTCTGTAACCGCTTCTTCGAGCAAAATCCCGCGCTCGACCATCATTCCTACCAGCGATTCCAATTGATCTTTCACCGTGCCGGCTCCGAACTTGAATAGCTTCCCGGGCTTGTCAGCTTAATGGATGGCCGGTAATGCACTGATATGCATCTCGATATTTCTGCGTCGTACCCGAGACCACTTCGGGCGGCAGAGCCGGCGCGGGGGGGCGCTTGTCCCAACCGATTTTCTCCAGATAATCGCGAACGTACTGCTTGTCAAAAGACGGCTGCGCTTTTCCCGGAGAGTATTGGGCCGCGGGCCAGAAGCGCGAAGAATCGGGTGTAAGCGCTTCGTCGATCCATATCATCTGGTGGTCCATCATGCCGAATTCAAACTTCGTGTCAGCGATTATGATCCCGCGCTCCGCGGCGTATTCAGACGCCAGTCGATAAATCTTCAAGCTGGTATCGCGCAATCGCTCGGCCAGCGGGCCGCCGATGCGCGCAACAGTTTCGTCGAACGAAATATTTTCGTCGTGCCCGGTGGCAGCTTTGGTCGAAGGCGTAAAGATCGCTGCAGGCAGCTTCTCGGATTCGCGCAGCCCAGCGGGCAGGGAAATTCCGCAGATTGCGCCGGTCTTCTGATAGTCCTTCCACCCCGAACCGGAAATATATCCGCGCACCACGCATTCGATCGGAATGGGCTCGGTTTTCTTAACGAGCATCGCGCGGCCAGCCAGCGAGCTTCTGTAAGGAGCCAATTCGCCGTCAAAATTCTCGGCAGTGAGCACGTGGTTCGGCACCACGTTAGCCAGCTTGTTGAACCAGAAGAGCGAGAGCTGCGTCAGAACGCGGCCCTTGTCCGGTATCGGTGTGGGCAACACCACGTCAAATGCCGAAAGCCGGTCGGTCGCTACAATCAGCAACCGGTCGTCAAGCTCGTAAATGTCGCGAACCTTGCCTCGGCCTCGTAGCTTAAGTCCTGGGAAATCTGTTTGTGAAATGATGGCGCTCATTTGTGGAGAAGACACGGAATGTTTTTCCTCACTGGAGGCGGGTATTCTAGCGCAGGAAGTGCGGATGTCAACGCCAAAGAAATTTTTTGCGGAGATTGCTTAGGCTCGGGAATCTGCGGGTCGATCGTTGTACAATTATTTCGAACAGTTCACATCGCTTTACACCAACTGGATCTGCTTGGATGCCGACCTCCTCGATTCTGGTAGCAACGTGGGAAAAGGGATTATTCAGCGTCACTGGGAAAACGGTCCACCAAGAACTCGCCAATCAATCGGTTCGCGGTCTGGTGGGCGATGGAGGGGGAGGAGCGCTGGCAATTGTTGGCCGGCATTCGCTCTATCAACGATCGCCTGATGGCGAATGGACGGCGATAATAAAAAGCGAATTCCCGCTTTCATGCTGCGTACCGATTGGAAACGATGTCTTTGTTGGAACCGACGATGCACATATCCTGCGCGTCGAACCTGACGGCGCGCAGCAACGCTTGACGGGTTTTGATGCCGTAGCAGGCCGGGACACGTGGTATGCAGGATCGGCGATCGTCGACGGCAAGCGGATGGGGCCGCCGCTTGGGATTCGTTCCATGGCGGCAACATGCGATGGTGCGGCGCTTCTGGCCAACGTCCATGTTGGCGGAATTCCGCGATCAACCGACGCCGGATTAACCTGGCGGCCCACTATCGATATCGACAGTGATGTTCATGAGGTGTGTGCGCATCCAACCCGGCCGGACCTCGTGATAGCGGCAGCGGCGGTAGGTCTTTGCACTAGTCGCGATGCTGGAGCGACATGGACTATCGAACAGCGAGGACTTCACTCCCATCATTGCTCTGCCGCTGCTTTTGGCAGAAACGACATTTTCGTGTCAGCATCCACCGACCCTTTTGCGCCGCAAGGCGCAGTTTATCGACGTCCAATCGACAGCGACGGACCGCTACAACGTTTGGACGGAGGCATGCCGGAGTGGATCAACGGCAAAGCCGATACAAACTGCATCGCGACCCGAGATTCAATGATCGCTGTGGTCGATTGGTCCGGACACCTTTACGTGTCACATGACGATGGTGCTTCGTGGTCCTGTGTTAGTGATTGTCTTGCTAGTCCAAGCGGGGTTCACATCTGTTGATTGGTTACCTCACCGGCAGGACGCCAAAGGAATTTTGTTGTTAAGGTCAGTTCCCGGTTATCGACTAACCACGCGCTGGAACAAACCTGGAGGTTTTTCTTGGGCGTGTATACTGCGGCATCTAATGAGTCCACGGAATGCGAACCTACGCTCTAGTGCGAGGGATGTAACCAGCATCTTTGATCATTACCGAGAGTCCGCTAGGGCAATATGGAATACGGCTTTTTGGCCCGACCAGGACTTCCGCAATTGGGATGCAATCGACCAGTTCCACGAAATCGAGAAAATTCTCTTTCAAGAACTCGTGTTGGCGAAAGTTGATAGAGAATGGCCGTTACGAAACCTTTTCGAGGTTGCCGTTCCCTTTTTCCACGTAGTTCCCTCGATTGTGCATGGAATACCAATCATGATTCAGAAACCGCGACCGGAGGCACCTAGGGGTTATTGGGACGATCCGGTAAAGCTCGTTAAGCCAGGACAAGCTGAATTGCTTTTCATGGCGTACTTCGATTGGAATCAAATGGACTACATCGACCTTCGTTATTACCGCGTCAAAATAGCGAGTTTCGATACTCATTCTGGACTCGTTGGCCGTGAGGCTCTGATCGAGCGCCAACACGGCGCGATCCACCTCATGAACGAGTAAGTAAGTGTCGCAGGTTTGAAAAAGTGTAAGCGACCTTGCGGAGGAAGCGAGTGGGCGCCCCGACTGGCCTTCTGTACTTATGCGGCGTTGCTGGCAGCTTTAGGCGCGGCGGCGGCTTCGGTTTCTTCCCATTTGACCGAGACCAATTTCGAGACGCCCGGCTCCTGCATGGTGACGCCATACAGCACGGAGCCCATCTCCATGGTCTTGCGATTGTGCGTGACCACGATGAATTGTGTTTGCGCGCACATCTCCGCAAGCATTTTGTTGAAACGCCCGACGTTGGCTTCGTCCAGCGGCGCGTCCACTTCGTCCAGGATGCAGAATGGGCTGGGCTGGTAACGGAACACCGCGATGAGCAGCGCCAGTGCAGTGAGCGCTTTTTCGCCGCCCGAGAGCAGAAGAATATTCTGCAGCCGCTTTCCCGGTGGTTGCGCGGCGATATCGATGCCAGCTTCGCCCGAACTGTCCGGCTCGCTGAGCCGCATCTCGCCATGCCCGCCGCCGAATAGAGACTGGAACGCAATGGCGAAGTGCGCGTTGATAAAGTGGAAGGCCTCTTCGAATTTCTGTTTGGAAACCTGATCCAGTTCCGTAATCGTCAGCCGCGTGTTCTCGATGGCGGCCACCAGGTCGTCGCGTTCGCGCCGCAGGAAGCCTTCGCGCTGCTCGCATTCCTGAAACTCTTCCAGCGCCATCATGTTCACCGGCCCCATAGCTTCCACGCGCGCCTTCATCTCGTTGTAATTTGTTTCAGCGCTCACCAAATCTTCACCGATCAGCAGCTGTGCTTCCTGCGCCATCAAATCTTCCGGCTGCGCATTCAGTTCAGCGATGCATGTCTGGCGCAGGTAGTCGCGGTCCGCATCATTGCGTGCCTTTTCGATCTGCCGCTGGCTGCGCTCGACACGCAGTTCATCCAAAGATTGGCGTTTGCCTCGCACCGATTCCTCGAGTTGTGCTGTACGCGTGCGAGCCTCTTCCCATTCTTTTTCCAGCGCGCCCTTCTGTTCTTCCAGTCTCGCTTTTTCCTTGCGCAGATCGTCCGCTTGAATCGAAAGCTGACCACAGGAAGATTCGAGTTCGGATTTTTCCTGGTACATCGCTTTCTGTTGCTGCCGCAGCGACAGCAAACGCTCGTCGGCAATGGCAATTTCTTCGGTCACCTTTTGTCCGGCAGCTTCGGCGCTCATCAACCGCTCGGTCATGGTGGCAAGTTCTTCGCGGTTTGCACCCAGCCGCTCCTGCAAAGCTTGAAAGTCCTGACGCATGCGCTGAAGCTTTTCCGCAGCCTCGATACTTTCTGTTTCTGCTGCGGCCCTGGAACGCGTCGCTTCCGCGTGTTGCTGACGGGATTGCTCCGCTCGCGCGCGCGCCGTCTCCGCTTCCGCCTTTAGTCGACTAATTTCCTGGCGCTCGGTCCCGAGTTGCGTATCGATTCTGTGCCGTTCCGAACGCGCCTGGTCCAGAAGGTGTGTCGCGCCCACCAGCGATTTTTCCGCCTCCACGTGCTGCGAGATCGCCAGGGCTACAGCCGCTTCGCCATCGCGAATTTCTTCCGCGAGCCGAGCGAGCTCCTCTTGTTGGTCCTGCGAAATTTTTTCCAGGCGCGCGGCCTCCGTCTCATGCTGGCGAAGTTCGCGCTTCAACGCGAGCGGCCCTGCTTCACCAGCCCGTCCGCCCGATACGACGCGCCCGTGATAACAACTGCCATCGAGCGTCAAGTAATAGCTGTGTGGATTTTCATTCGCGAGCTGCTCGGCCACCGCGGAAGTTTCCACCAAATAGGCCGTCCGCAGTTTCGTAAGGAAATTTTTCGCAGCAGACCCGATAGGCGCGCGGAAATCCACCAAGCGGTCAAGCCGGGCTACCACGCCTACGGGCAAGGGAAGGGAACCGTCGGCTTCAAGCGTCGGAGCATCCACATTGTGCATCGAGTCCACGAAGAAAGTGGCGCGGCCGCCCATTTCGTTGCGCAACAGCGCGATCCCCGCGCGTGCGCGGTCGAACGACTCGACCACAATGTATTCCAACTCTTCTCGCAGGAACTGTTCGATAGCGCCTTCGTATCGCTCTTGCACTTCCGCGTAGTCGGCCAGTAATCCTGCCGCACGAAAACCGCTGCCAGAGGAATCCGCCTCTTCGCTGAGCTTCACCGCAAATAACTTTTGGACTGCGTCCGCGGTATACGCCCGGTCGCTCAGGATTTGCTCGATCGACGCGCGTCGAGCTTTCTCGGCTGAGAGGTTTTCGCGAATCACTTCTAGCCGCTGGCTGGCTTGGTTCTGGCTGTTGCGAAGTTCGCCAAGCCGCCATTGCGAATCGTGAACAGCCTTGCCCAAATCATGAGCCTGCGTTTCCGCCTGCTGAAAGGTCTTTTCCGCCGTCGCCACTTTTTCGGTTAGCGCCGAATACTCCGTCTCGATCGCCAACAACGCTGCGCCGCGCTGTTCCTCAGCCGCCGTGTAGCGAGCGGCAGTTTCTTCCGCTCGCAGCGATTCGGCCTGCTCGCGCGCCGATTCTTCCACCATGCGCGCGGCGAGCTGCCGAAGTTCCGCGATGCGAACTTCCAGCCGCTCTTGTTCGCCGGTACTTGACGTCGCTTGCTCGGTCGTCTGACGTAGCGCCGCCTCCAGAATCGCAGTTTGCTCGCGCAGCGAACTTGCCGCTTCGCGTTGGGCCAGCATCCGCGCGCCTAATTCCGTCGCCTGGCGCTCAGCCTGCTCCAACTCAACCACTAGCCGCGTCGCACGCGTATCGATTTGCCCTACCTGCTCGCGATTGAACGTGATTCGGTTTTCCGCGCGGTCCAGATCCAGCGCGGTTTGGCCCAGCAAGTTATGAATCTGTCGCATCTCGCCATCGAGTTCGTAGCTTCGCGCGCTCAAACGTTCTTGCTCGAACTCGAGCTCGTGTACCGTGCGCGCGTCGCGTTCTTCAGCCGATTCCATCTCGCGCAACAAGTTTTCCAGCCGCGCGGCTTCGATATCCAGATGCTCGGCTTTACTCGCGAGGACGCTTCGCAGCAGACCGCGCATTTGTTCGCGCAATTCTGCGTAACGCCGCGCTCTCGATGCCTGCCGTTTCAACGAAGCGAGCTGTTTTTCAACTTCGACGAGAATGTCGTTCACCCGCGACAGATTAATCTTCGAAGCCTCCAGCTTGGCTTCCGCCAAACGCCGCTTCGTTTTGTACATCGTCACGCCGGCAGCTTCTTCGATGATCGCGCGACGGTCCATCGGCTTCGAATTCAGAATTTGCCCAATGCGGCCCTGCTCGATAATCGCGTAGCTATCCGGCCCCAGTCCCATGCCCATGAAAAGTTCTTGCACGTCGCGCAAACGCGCCACGCGCCCATTAATTAAATATTCGCTCTGGCCGGAACGATACAGCCGCCGTCCCACCACAACTTCGCCGGGTTTCAAAGCGATCGCGGGCTTCTCCGCTATGCGCTTCTTCCACGGCTTGCCTCTATCCTTCTGTCCCGCCGCCTCGACATCAGCATCGGCCAATACTATGGCGTCCGGACCGCTTTCGGTTTCCTTACCCACAATTTCCACAAATCCATCATCGGTCGTTACCGAAACTGGCGTGGAGGATTCAACAAGCGCGATCCCGCTGTCGGCAGGCATTTCTTCCGGGGCATCGAGAACTTTGGCGACCACTTCAGAAAGTTCCGGATCCAACAGCGTCAAGGTCACTTCCGCCAGTCCCAACGGAGGCCGCTTGGCCGTGCCGTTGAAAATGCAATCGGACATGCGCTCGGCACGCAGCTGCTTATGGCTCTGTTCTCCGAGCACCCAGGAGATCGCATCCACCACATTCGACTTGCCGCAGCCGTTCGGCCCCACGATGCACGTGATTCCGCTGCCGCTAAACGTGATCGGCGTCTTCTCGACGAACGATTTAAACCCCAGCAACTCCACTTTACGCAGCTTTAGCACCAGTTTCCTCGCACAGTTCGCTTCCTGAGCCTCATCGGCAGAAGCGGATTCAGTTTAGATTTCTTTGGAGGTCTTCCGAGACAAAAAATGCAGGAGGGTCGATAGATCAATGGCCCTGCCGCCTGGCGCTATCGGATCGGCGGTACGGAAAGAGAAATTAGCATGGCGTGCCAGCGGTGTAAAGAGCGCTTTTCCAATTTGTTCGTGCGACCGCCGACCTCTCAATGCGGCCCCGTTTTCTTTCTCGCGTCTTTGGTTTAAAGTAAGGACCATTATGGCCGACCATTACTTGGTTAAAACCGAGCCCTCGGAATATTCATTCGCCGAACTGCAGAAGGACAAAAAGACGGTCTGGGACGGCGTCTCGAATCCCGTAGCTCTCCGCAATTTGCGCGAAATGAAGCCCGGCGCGCACTTGATCATCTACCACACCGGAGACGAGAGGAGCGCCGTCGGCACTGCGACGGTCGTTTCCGTGGACGCCTCAAATCCCAAGAACCCCAAAGTGGAGATCCAGGCCGGGAAACCGCTACCCAAACCCGTGTCGCTGGCTGAAATTAAGGCTAACAAGCTCTTCGCCGATTCGCCCTTGGTGCGGCAGGGAAGGCTCTCCGTGGTGCCTCTGACGGCTGCACAATTCAACGCCTTGACCTCCAGCTAAGCTGGCTAACCCATAAACTCTGGCCCTTAAGCCCATAGGCGCCTGTGATTAAACCCCGCTATGCGACCCCGCGAGTATCGCTGCACAAAAATGCACATAAACTGAAAGCCCGTGGACAGCCGGCTGATGTCTATTGTTCTACAGGAAACTAAATAGCCTATTTTTAATATGTTAGCCACCTACAGCTTGGCGACCAAGTTGCAATGTCTACTAACTTGATAGACTTACTATGATTATCTGTCATCTCACTTCCATGTCTATGAGGCCTTAGGTGCAAAATCCAAAGACTCCCCAGGTCAGTATCTCCAACTCTAAAAAAAATCGTACCGTGGTAGACGTGGCCATCATAGGTGGCGGCTTCAGCGGCACGGTTCTCGCCGTGCAACTCCTTCGCCGCTCCCAAGGGTTAAGTATCGGAGTCATCGACAAGAGTTCGATTCCCGGCCGTGGCCTAGCTTACAGCACCCAATACAACTGCCATCTGCTCAACGTGCCGGCCGGAAACATGAGCGCGCTTCAGGACGACCACATGCACTTCCTACGTTGGGCGCGTGCAAATTGCGGTCCCGCCGTCCACGCTGAAAGTTTTGTCCCGCGCATGGCCTACGGACGCTACATCGGTTCGCTCCTGGAGGAATCAGCGATGCAGCAGGGCGGTCACTCGCTCCAATGGTCTCAAGAAGAGGCTGTGTCGCTCACACGTGAGAACGGCCGCCCAATCGTTCTGCTCAAAAGTGGCCGCGAGCTGCAGGCGGAGGTTGTAATTCTGGCGATTGGCAATTTTCCTCCGGGCAACCCGAAAATTAGCGGTTTGACCGGTCCACGTAAAAAGTATGTTCCGTTTGCCTGGTCTCCTGCTGCGCTCGAAGGGCTCGATCCAAACGGCAGCGTTCTTTTGATCGGTTCCGGCTTGACCAGCATCGATCTCGCCATCGCGCTGCAGGCCAGAAAATTTCAAGGCCGAATTCAAATCATCTCGCGACATGGTCTGATTCCACAGCGTCATCAGGCTACCGAGCGGTGGCCTCAGTTTTGGCACGAAGGCTCGCCCCGGAGCATCCGGGGATTAATGCACTTGATCCGCAAGCAGGTTCGCGCGGCGGCGGCCAAAGGAATCGACTGGCGAGCGGTGATCAACGCGCTTCGTCCCGTCGCGCAGGATATTTGGAAATCTCTCCCGCAAGAAGAACGCGCCCGGTTCCTGCGTCATGCGCGACCTTATTGGGAAGTGCACCGCCATCGCATTGCCTTCGAAATTCACAACATTGTTTCGCGTTTGATCTCGAATGGCCGCCTTACTATCCACGCGGGCCGAATCACGGAGTACTCCGAAGTGGGCGACCAGGCTGTAGTCGTTTATAGCGACCGCAAGTGCGGAACAAAACATCGATTGCGGGTCGACCGCGTAATCAACTGCACAGGTTCGGAAGCGGATTGCAGGCGAATCGACGATTCTTTGCTCGTCAGCTTGTTTCTTCAGGGCGAAGCCAGACCTGATCCGCTTTTTCTCGGTTTGGATGTGGACTCCAAAGGTTCGGTGCTGAATTTCAACGGAGTCCCGTCCAATTCGCTCTTCGCTATCGGCCCGGTCAAAAAAGGCGGCTTGTGGGAAACCACCGCCGTCCCCGAAATTCGGAAGCAAGCGGCAGATTTGGCCGAGCATATAGTCCATTGGTTGGCCTACCGTTCAAACTCACGACAAAAAAATACTGTAGTGGAAGCCACCGCATAAAGTTCAAGCGCTTCACACACATCGTGGCAAAGAAATTGCGTCCTGATCTTCTTGCGCATTGACTTGAACCAGGGCGCAGCCTAGGATTGCGCGCATGGGGGGCCAATTTTGGAACTGGAAGTTTCTTCTGGTCCGCGCGGCCTACTGCCTACCGCGGTAATCTTGATTGCAATTTTTTTCCTTGCGGTGGCCAGCCGGCGTCCTCCTGAGTCCAAGCAAGCCACTGTGCCCGCTACTGAATTTTCCGCCGCGCGCGCGCGCGCGGTGCTTCGCCGCTTGGTCGGCGACGGCGTTCCGCATCCTGCCGGAAGCGCTGCAAACGATATCGTCCGTGATCGCGTCCTCGCGGAATTCTCCACGCTCGGCTATCAGCCCCAAGTCCAAACCGGTTTCGCATGTGACGAGTACGGAACCTGCGCGACCGCGAAAAATGTTTTGGCGCGCCTGGAAGGAACCGAGCCCGGACCCGCCGTCCTCCTCGCCGCTCATTACGACTCAGTTCCCGCAGGTCCGGGTGCGTCCGACGATGGCGCCGGGGTCGCCGCCGTCCTCGAAATCGCTCGCGCTCTTAAATCCATGGGCACAACGCGGCACTCCGTTATTTTCCTAATTGACGATGCCGAAGAAGCCGGAATGATTGGTGCGCGCGTCTTCGTGGACCAAAGTCCCTGGTCCAAAGACGTTCGTGCAGCCGTGAACCTGGAAGCTCGCGGCACCTCCGGCCCGAGCCTGATGTTTGAAACTGGCAGTGCTAACTACTGGGCCGTGCAACTTTATTCGAAGTTCGCCAAACGTCCCGCCACCAATTCAATTTTCTATGAAGCTTACAAGCAGCTCCCCAATGACACTGATTTTACCGTGTTCAAAGCCGATGGTTATCAAGGTCTCAATTTCGCTTTCATCGGTGGAGTAAATCAGTACCACACGCCTCTTGATAATCTGGAAAATTCCAGCGCCCGCAGTTTGCAGCATCATGGTGAAAACGCGCTGCCCCTGGTCTTGGCTCTCGCCAATGGAGACATCGCAAACCCGCCTCACACCGATGGAGTATTCTTCGACGTTTTCGAACGCCGCGTGATCTTGTGGCCCGCAAAATGGACTTTGCCAACAGCCATCTTTGCGTTAGTGCTTCTGTTTTTTCAAATTGGATGGCTGATGGCTAAAGGCCGCCTTCATCCTGGCGCGCTTCTTTGGGGAGCGATTAACTGGCTCGCAATCCTCGTGACCACCGGCGTCCTGGCGTTAATTCTTCACGTGGTCCTGCGCACGGTTGGGGTCATACCCGCAAACTGGCCGTCGCATCCTGTTCCACTGCAGGCAGCCTTCTGGTCGCTGGCAATATCCGTAGTGATTGTGATGTCGCTTGCTTTTGCAGCTCGCTCCGGTTTTTGGGGTCTGTGGGCGGGAGGATGGCTTTGGTGGACGTTGTTCTCCGTCATGGTCGCCTGGCTCACTCACGGCGTCAGTTTTATCCTGCTGGTTCCTTCGTGCATGGCCGTCGTGGTGGGACTCTTCTTCACCTTGCGCCGTACTACGTCGCTTCGAGGTCTGTGGCTGGTCGCGGCAATGCCTTTGTTCGCCGCTGGAATTATCGGATTCACTTCTCTGTTTTTTCTTTACGACGGTCTTGGCATCCGCCTGCTTGCCGGCACCGCGCTGATCGTCGCGATATTGTTCACTCCCGCCGCGCCGTTGTTAGGCAGCTTGCGCAGTTCGAAAGGTTTGGGGCGTTTCACTTTGCCCGGCACAACCATCGCTATCGCAATTCTCGCGATCTTTGCCGCTGTGGTCGCCCCAGCGTATTCCGCAAAATCACCAGAGCGTGTGAA
>JABDEK010000093.1 GCA_013287135.1 Acidobacteriota bacterium
CTCATCCCGCGAGCGTAGAAGTTTTCCGGAAAGGTGCCGGCGTTCCTCTTCAGCTCGCACACGTTCAGTAGTGTCACGGCATGTACCGGCAACACGAACTGGCTTTCCTTGTTTATCAAGAAAGGCCCGCCAGCGCTCCTCGATGAATTTGAGACGGCCGTCCGGCATGACGATCCGATATTCGACTGTGCAAGGCGAGAGCTTGCCGAGGGACATTTTGAAGGCTGTATCCACTTTCGCGCGGTCGTCCGGATGAATGAATTCACGGAACTTTGGACGCGTGGGGCGGAAACGAGACGGGTCAGTCTCAAAGATGCGGTGTGTTTGCTCTGACCAAACCACGTTCAAGCTCGGCAACTCGGCTTCCCAACTTCCGATTTTCCCCACCTCCTGAGCCTCTATCAGCCGAGCTCGCTCTCTTTCCAATTGCTCTGCTATCCGGCGATGTTCCTGTTCACTCGCTGTCAGTGCTTCTTCCACCCGCTTGCGGTCCTCAATATCGATAGCCGATCCATACCATTTGACGATGCGGTCATGCGTGTCGCGCAAGGGTACCTTGCGGAATAGTTGGCAGCGATACTGTCCGTCCGCCCGGCGCATGCGTGTTTCATACACAAACGGTTTTCCATTCGCCAAGCTCGTTCGCCACTTCTCGACTATTACTGCAAGGTCTTCAGGATGAATTACCTTCGTCCAACCCCAGCCCTGCAGATCCTCTAGCGGCAGTCCCACGTAGTTCAGCCAACGTTGATTGAAATAATCCACGTATCCGTCAGGGCGAGCAGAGTGTATTAGCGCGGGAGTTGTGTCCAATACTTGGCGAAAGTGATCCTCGGACTGCTTACGCTCAGCAATCTCGAGTTTCAGGTCCTCATTAGCCCGAGTCAGTTCCGCACTTCGCTCTGCCACTCTAGCCTCACGCCTCTTTCGCTCTCCCGTAAAACGGACCATTAGTACGGCAAAAATCAGAAACCCTAGGTCATACAAAAGGCGAGACTCAGCTGTAATTCGAGGTTCGAAGACATAGCCGCGGAGAAGTGCCGAGAGCAAAGCTGCGAGTATGCCCGGCATGGTGCCAGCGTACCGAAACGTGATCGCGATCGCAGATAGCGCAAATAGCGTAAGCGGCTGTGGCAAATGAAAGTATAGAAATGTGTGGGCCAGAGCTTGAGCCACTGTGACCGAGACCAAAGCTAACCCATAGCGTAGGAAAACAGTCGCCCATGGCCGCGCAATCCATTTCGCTTTGCTCGGATAGGCCTTCGTCACGAGTCTGCTCCGAGCTCCGTATAAAAGCTCTCGCGGGCTGCCCGCGATGCGCTCTTCGTAACCATAGTCCTGTTCCAAGCCAGGTTCAAAACTGCTGTGTGATCAGAACAGAAATTCGGACGCATCCGTTTGTTTGATAAGCAACCACCTTCGATTCTCGGACCGTTAGGCAGGTTGCGAGTTCGAGGGCAGCATCGAAAACCAAAACGGTGATGAGAAAGAAGAACCCGGCGAACCGAAGGTTGTGAATCACCTGAACGAGGGTCCCGATCCGCTTCATGGGGCCCTCGCACCTATTTTGCACCGCGGGGCACATTGTCCGCACAACAGCGCATGGGGACTAGTCCTGCATCGACAGGCTAACAAGAGATAATCAAGCTGTTATTATACCCGGATCTACGCATAGAGCGCATGCGGCTGGTCGCTAGAGAGACGAAACGTTTTGAGTAGTAGTAAGTGTCCATATCGCGTCTCGACAATGGCTGCGGTAGGGACGACCATCGCTGATCAAACTGCACGTGCGGTTTTCCCGCATGCAGCTTTCACGAAGCACAGGATCTGAGATGTAAGCAAACGGCAACCGCCAAGTGGGCCTTGCCTACAGCCGCGAGGTTGAGCCCGGCCTCCAGTTTCCTCGGACGATGATGTACGGGTTTTTCGCTAATACCCCTGTCTACGCCTCAAGCGACATCTCACGCGCTTAGCGGACATGTCGGTATGAGCTGGCGACGGACAATGATGAGTCTCTAAGAATTTGAACAGCCACCCAGCAACTCAAGAGCTCTAGGACGAACAGCAGCACTGCACTCACCCGGAAAGCCAGAGTCAATTCGCCCGGCGCCATCCGGAGGATATTATCCGAACCAGCGCTCAGAAAATGTGAATACCCGCCGATGGTTAATGGAACAGCCAAAAAGAGAAGCAGGCACCCACCTACTTTGGGGAAATGTGCCCATAACAAGATCACAGCAAGCACAGGAATCAGGTTTGCGAGACTCGCGAAAAGCAATACTTGCTCTGGCCTCAAAGCGGACCCAAGCCGGCCAAGGAGCTCAAGATGCCAAAAGGTCACTACGGAATGCGCCAGGACAACCAGCGTCGCGTACCAATATAATTTCCTCATCTCGAGTCCCGCGACTGCAACTGAAGACTAGAATTGAAATGCGTCATAGTTTGAATTTTCACATACAACTCGGATTCCTATATCGAAAGGATTAGAGTGGCGGCATGGCACCCCGCCTTCGTGGCGACCACGTAAATACTCCGAAAAAGCGATGTTGGTATCCGCGTTCGTGTGCGGCGCAGTTCCCGCCCCGATTGTTATCCTCGAGCAGCGGTCTTGGATTCACCATCCGCTCTATCAGCTTGCCGCTTTTTTGGCGATATCTATGATGTTGGGAGCGTTGTGGAGGGGGGCGTCGTGTGGAAGGTGCGCGAGTCGCGAGGTCCCAAATTAATGACACGAGCTGCCATTCGAATGCAAACCGTACTCTTTATCAGCTTATTGCTCGGATTGTCATACGCGGTGTGGATTATGACCCGTCATTGAATCCTATTTCGTCGGGTGCTACCCCCTAACTCCTGAAAGGATTAGAATGGCGGCATGGAACCGCGCCTGCGTGGCATCAGCCGGGCCTACCTTCTGTCGATTGCGTTTTGGTACGGCATGTCGTTCCTCATGGGGCTGCAGTATAAACCTCTGGATCGGCATAATCTGTGGTTCTCATTCCTCGACTTGCTGGTGCAGGCTGGAGTGCGCGCCTTTGCGTTGGCGTTGTGGACTCCACCCATCTTCTATTTAGCTGAAAAGTACGTTTCTTATTCCGCGAACCGTTTTCCTTACGTGCTGCTCTGGGGACTTGGAGCGGTGCCGTTCGTATTGCTTCACCTCGCGATATTGTGCCTAGTGATTCCTCCGTATGTTTCGCGTTCACTTCAGGCCTGGCTCGAAATTGTTCGAACCTCATTTGCCGACGACACACTCGTTTATATTGCAATGGTTGTGGCGGCTCATGCTTACGTGTATCTGAAGCGCGTGCGAAGGCAAGAAGCTGAGAAGTATGAGTACCAGCAGGCGCTTGCCGCCAGTGAGCTGCAGGCGCTGAAGATGCAACTCCAGCCTCATTTTCTCTTCAATACTCTGCATGGAATCGCGACTCTAGCTGACGAGGACCCCAAGACTGCCAAGGCCATGCTCATTAAGCTCTCGAA
Source organism: Acidobacteriota bacterium (assembly GCA_013287135.1). GTDB lineage: Bacteria > Acidobacteriota > Terriglobia > Acidiferrales > UBA7541 > Palsa-295. The sequence continues at coordinate 3,481 of JABDEK010000093.1, forward strand.
TTTGCTGCGGGCAGCGCTCGAGCGTGACAGTTCAGACCTGATTCCACTCGAGAGCGAATTAAAATTCGCGAGGGAGTATCTCGACCTGCAAAAGATGCGCTTCGGGAGCCGGCTGAAGATCGAGTGGGCGGTGGCGCCGGAGACCTATCAGTTGTTGGTGCCTCAAATGATCCTGCAGCCACTGGTGGAAAATGCCGTTCAATACGGCATTGCCCCGTTACGCGAGGGAGGCTGGCTCGAAGTCGCGACGGACGCAGAAAATGGAATGCTGAACATTCGTGTGCGCAACAGTGCCGGCGGAAAACCCTCCAACGGAACCGGCCTGGGATTGCGAAACGTTGAGGCCCGGCTGAAGTATCTTTATTCGGGTGAGGCGAGCCTGCATCTTGCAATCGCTGAGGACCGCACGGTCACGGCCAGTTTAGCCCTTCCGACCTTGAATTCCCGGCCTGCCAACATGAACGGACGCCGCACCCACGCTTCTTCTGATGCGACTACTCCTGAGACGAATGACCCGCTATGCGCGTTCTGATCGTCGATGACGAACCCTTAGCCCTTACGGCCCTGGCACAAATTTTGGCGGCCAGGCCCGATGTCGAACGTTTCGACTCAGCGCCCGACGCGCTCGAGGCGCAGCACCGTTTATCGAAAGACGTTTACGACGTGATGCTGCTCGACATCAATATGCCGGAGGTGTCAGGTCTTGAACTATTGGGCCGTCTACAGCGATCTGATCGGCCGGCGCCTTCCGTGGTCCTGATAACCGCACATGCGGAGCATGCCGTGGCGGCATTCGAAAAGCATGCCGTGGACTACGTTTTGAAACCATTTTCAAGCGAACGCGTGAACCAGGCTCTGGACTTCGCTGTTCAGAGAACGGCGAGCGAGAGAGCGGCAAAATTGCTGGAGTTGATGCCGCGTCTTCGGGAACGCACTCAGCCGGCTTCCTCCAAGATCGCGATCAAGAACAATGGGAGGATTCTTTTCATCGATCCTCTTGAACTGGTTGTGGTGGAGGCCGAAGGTAATTACGTTTTGCTCCGGCAGGAAACCGGTTCGTATCTGCTGCGGGAATCGATTTCAACGATTGCAGAGAAACTGAAGCCGTATGGATTCGTGCGAATTCATCGATCTGCTTTGGTAAATGCCTCGTTCGTGCGCGAACTCCGCCCGTGCTCTACAGGAGAATATGAACTTCGCATGAAAGACGGAAAAGAATATACAGTCACGCGAACGTATAAGAAAAATCTCAGGACGCTTGCAGGATTCTGGGTCGGAACCGGAGCCTTTCCTTCCGATTGAACGCGCTGGTTTTTCGATCGCGTCGGCCCGCGACTCGACGCGAACGGACCGCGCTCAGCGCTTGCCGGTTTCCAGGTCGTCTGAACGCTCGGCCTCCAAGCGGGCCGGTGGCCGCAATGGCGTCACCCTCATGCGCGTGAGCCTTCTCTCCAAACAGCGACGCATCCAGCTCGGCGTGGAAAGTGCTCCGATCAACTATTTTGGGCGCTCCAAGTTCATCGCTCATGAGCTGGCTTTTGCCTTTGCGTCCGGCTTTCGGAAGGCGGCTGTTCCGGCGTCCGACACCTGGACCCGCTTCGGGTCAGGCGAGGCCTCGGCGTCGTAGTTGTCGTGCCAGTTCCACCATTTGTACGGCGGGGTCTGTGGATAACCTTCTGAAAAGTCCTCCCAATTCTCCTAACGGCCGAGCGGCGCAATAGTTAGCATGCCGGTTGAGCAGACGACATAGCCACTTCGATCAAGTTTGAGATGCCACTTTATTTCCCGGTGTCGGCTCGAGAGCCGCTGCCGCCGTGCGGATGCCGAGGCGGCACAACAACAAGGGCAATCCGGAGTGTCCGCCACAGTTTAGTGCTCTTCTTTTAGATTCATCTCTTATTGTCCTGGTCACTCGCCAGGTCTGACCGGCGAAAATGTTTGCTGAACCGCTTCGGCTAAAGAGTGAGCCTTGTCTCGGAACCGGAGACTTTCCTCCCGATTGAATGCGTTGGTTTTTAAGGGGTGGGGGCAGCTTTCGCTGCCTCTCGAGAATAAATGCATGCTCGGCATAACGGGGCCCGCTACGGTGTACGCACGAAACCGTGGGTCACGCCGTTACCGTCAACATCGTATCCGGAGATCGCGCCTTCTATATTGTTGAGCAGCGGGAAGGTTCCTTGGCCTGGGCTGGCGCCCGCGCCAGGAGCGTCGAAGGAAGTGATAGCTCCGTTTAGGTGGCGCAGGAATCCGTGAGACACGCTCTTCGCGTCAACGAAGCCTCCTGTAATCTCGCCGTCGAGGTTGATGCCTTGCGGCAGGGTGCCTTGGCCGGCGCCGGTGCCTGCACCGGGAACATTGAATTCAGTGATGTTGCCGTCTGGAGCGCGTACGAAGCCGTGAAACACTCCACTGGAATCGACGTAGACTCCAGGGACAACGCCCAACGCGTTCACTCCGTCCGTATCGGTGCCTGGGCCAGGTCAGGGGCCGGCGCCAGGCGCGTCAATATCCGTGATTGCTCCGTTCGGAGCGCGCAGGTAGCCGCGAAGAGTATTGGCTGAGTCAATGTAAGCTCCCGCGAGTGCGCCCTCCACGTTCAGGGCAATCCCGCTGGAACTACCGGTGCCTTGTCCGGGTTGCGTACCCGCGCCAGGAACATCGAAGACGGTGAAGGAACCGTCGTGATGGCGCAAGAAACCATGAGCTACCATGCTTGCGTCAAAGTCGTATCCCGCGACAGTTCCCTCCGGGTTGATGTTAAGTGCGTAAGTGCCCTGGCCGGAACTTGTGCCAGCGCCCGGAGTGTCGAAGGTGGTGATGGAGGCGAAGAGGGTTCGCACGTAGCCGTGAAGAACGCCATTTCCGTCAATGTAATATCCCGCGAGTGCGATCTCAGGATTCAAGCTGAAGGCGAAAGTGCCTTGGCCAGCAGCGGTGCCAGCGCCCGGCGCGTCAAAGGAGGAGAACCCACCAAACGGGAATCGCAGAAAGCCGTGAGCGACACCGCTTCCATCGATGTAGTACCCATAGGTGATTCCCAGGTCGCTGACGCCCTGCGAAAAAGTACCCTGGCCGGAGCCGGTACCCGCGCCCGGAGCATCAAACGTGATGATTTTTTGAGCGCTAGCCGCACTACAAGCCAGCAGTACCACACACAATAGAATCCAAAAATGCCGTCCTTTCATAACTGCCTCCTAGATTGAAATAAACTCGGTTGAAATAGATTTGAGTGCAGAATAATCTCGGTGCGATCTGGGTATGGCCGGAGGAAAAGCTAATGCGAACACGAGGTGTGCTTGGAGGACGATTGCGCCGAAAAAACAATTGCGGACATTAAAAGCGCTTTGAGGCGGTGGGGTGACCGCCCCGCTGCGAGAGCGTGTTACAAACGTCTGACTGCCTTTCCCAAGCAATGTGGCTCCGGGCATTGCAGCGGTGTGACGTGCATCCGCGCTGCCACTAGCGACGCCGGATTCACGGAGAATGACGAGGTAGTCGAACTCAGGTTTATTTCTACAATGAGCCGAAACAGGAATACGCCGTTCGAATTTCGGATAAGCGTACGCGGCTTTCCGGATATCGATCGTTTCGTGCACTAACTATGTGAAATGCGATATGGCCCGCGAAGAACCTACCAAAAATAATAAGAGCTTGAGTGAAGTCTCTAGCTGACCTTTTGACGGCCGGGCCGTCTAACGTTGGAGAAGGAGCGGACAAGAGTGGAAGCTATGACTCGTCGCCAACTGCAGCCCCGACGCATACTAGGACTGGCCGTAGTCTTGCTTCTATTTCTGCTGGTGCAGAGTGCTTTCGCCCTCCCCTTCCTTCAGACACGGGCCAATCTGAGTCCGCGCATGTTTTACCGCAATTTTGGCTCACTCGTGGGTGCGGTTGTCACTGGGAGTCATCACCTTGTGGGCAGTTTGGAAACACTTTATGAACTCCGCCAACTGGCGGTGGCAACTTCGCAGGCAGAGGGGTCGTCGGGCTCTATTTCTCTGGATTCCCGCTCCCGCTCGTCAGCGCAATCGGTGGTCTGCGACTATCGGCCCATGCCTGCGCAGAGCGGAACCGCGTACCGCTGCCCTGCGTCTGGTCGCGACGGCAATCGCTATTGGTCAATTCCTCGCTGCTGATCGCGCTTCCGCTCCATTTCCGCACAAAACAACATATCGCCCACGCGCCAGGCGTCCGAAAGTCGCGCCCCGAGATTGCGAATAACTCTCTGCTAGAGTCGAGCGTTGATTCGCAGGAAGAAATGATTTTATAATTACGGTATCGACATATTGTGTCGATAAGGAGGTGATCCCTGAGGTACACGAAAATTTGAAGTATTTGTAACGAGGCGCGTGTGAGTCTGCCATGCGCCTCTTTTTTTTAAAAACAAAATCTCGCGTAGAATCGTCCCCGGGCGCCGAGTCACGCTGGCTCGTCACGGATGCTACGCGCTTGCTAGAAGGTCACCTGACTATGCCTTCCACTGAAAAACGCGACACTCACCATAAAGCGCTCACACTGAATCTCGATGCATCCGCCTTCGGCTCTTTCGCCGAAATCGGCGCCGGACAGGAAGTCTCGCACTGGTTCTTTGTAGTTGGAGGCGCCTCCGCCACGGTCGCCAAAACTATTTCCGCCTACGACAAGGAAGTCAGCGACGATCTTTATGGCTCCGGATCGCGCTATGTATCCAGGCAGCGACTCGAGGCAATGCTGGACAAGGAATGGGCCCAGCTTCTCACGCAGTTAAACAAAACCCGTGGGATGGAAACGCGTTTTTTCTCCTTTGTTGATACCGTCTCCGCGCGCAACTTCGCCGGGACTAACGACCCGCACGGCTGGGTCGGTCTACGATTTCAATTGCAGCCCGGCGGCCCTCCAAACGACGTCCTGCTGCACATCAATATGCGCGATCCGTCGAATGTCCTCCAGCAGGAAGCTATCGGTATTCTGGGCGTCAATCTCATCTACACCGCACTCTATGAACTGCAAACCAGGGAATCATTTCTTGCTGGCTTGGCACAAGACGTCGTCAAGGAGCGAATCGAGATCGACTACGTGGACCTTCGCGGGCCAGTATTCGAGCGTTGGGATCGCCGTACCCTGCTAGCCCATTTAGTGAAGGCAGGATTCGCCGAGGCTGTATTTTTCCCCTCCAAGGGCCCCAGCCTTCCTCCTACCGAGGCTGTCTACAAGAAAGCCGTGGTGCTTGCGCCGGGAAACTTTGGCCACGTGGATTCAGCTCATTCGAAAGTTCACATGCGATTGTTGGCGTCGGGGATCCAGGAGCTTCGGAAGGAGCTGGGCGAAACAAATGCAGCGCCCGCTGGTTTTTTTTGCCTCTCGGCGGCTCCGTTCACCTCGGACGAACCGGCTCCGGAGATCCCGGACTTGCTTGCTCGTATCGATGCTCTTCTGACCGCTGGCGGCGATGTACTCCTTTTTCGCCAACGCGAGCTCTACTATATGACAGCTCTCGTAAACCGCTATACCCAGGCGCCTGTCCGCTTCGTCGCAGGACTCTCCCTGTTCATTCGAGCGTTTGAGGGCATTTACGGCAATCTCGAAGGGACACTTCTGGAGGCACTTGCACGTCTTTTCGCGCAGAACGTGCGCATCTATGCGTATCCGATGACTTCTACAGAGCTGCGGGAAAGACTGAAAAGTCTTTCGGCTAGCGGTTGGGAATGGAGTGAGACGAATGGACTGGTTTCTGCCACCCAGCTGCGGCGGGCGCCGCCTCTCGGACACCTGTTTGCCTATCTTCTCGCCAGCAACTTCCTTGTCCCCATGCAAGTTCCTACGACCCTAGGAGCCGATGCTTGACCGCCGCAACGTAGAACTGCTGTCACGTCCAATCGGGCATCCCGGCGCGGAAACCCAAGGTCGGGACCATCGGCAGCCAGAGCTTGCGTGCGAATGAACTGGACGCGCGCCGCGAGGTGGGCCTGATCGTTCATGAAGCCAAAATAGTCAACAAGCTGATGGCGACGTTCGAATCGGACTGGAAGTCCGGTGTCGCTCAGAGCGCGAAGGTCCGAGCGGGCGTTCCTAAAGATGCAGAGCCGTCGAAGGTAGACACCGAAAAAGCGATGAAAGTTCTGGCCAAGGAGCTGCATCCCATCGCGACCGTGAAGAAGGCGGTGGAAAAAGTTGTCACCGAAACTGGCGAAGAGTTCCTTCGAGAAGGGGAAATAAAAGAAACTGTGAAGAAGGTGGTTAAGACGGTAGTGAAACAAGCGGTGAAGGTGGCGGTTCAGGCCTAGCTATCGGAATGGCGGACTAACTTACCCAATTCTCTATACAATAAGTGCAGATCGTGCGTTTGTGCCATGGCGTCCTTGAAAAGTAGGTACGCGTAATGGATGCAAAGACCTCAGTGATAAACGGTGTTGATGCTTCCGCACCAGGGCGACTGTTAGTCGCTCCCGCAGTGTCGGGCCTTGCTATTCTTTTAATCTGAGAGCCACCTTCAAACTCCCGAGGCTTGACACGTCCTTCCTTAAGGATGCCCGCACTGAGCTGTGGTGTCGATACTTCCACGGAATCTCCGGCGGAGGTGCCTGTTGAGCGACCCGTCCAAGCGCACAGAGGAACCTAACTCCAACGAAGTTGATCTGCAGCCGGACTCCCCTGCTTCGCCACGCTTCGATGCGGACGCGACCTTAGACGCACCCGCCTGTGCCGCAGCTGGTATTCCGCAACCAAACGGTTCAGCGGTGGCGTCGAAGTCAATCGGTGATTACCGTTTGGTGAAAAAGCTCGGCGAAGGTGGGATGGGACAAGTCTGGCTGGCGGAACAGACTGCGCCAGTGCGCCGGCAAGTGGCACTCAAGCTTATACGAGCAGGCATGTTCGATGATGCCCTGCTCCAGCGTTTTCAGTCCGAGCGGCAGTCGTTGGCCATTATGGACCACCCGACTATTGCGAAGATTTTTGACGCCGGCACGACCCCCGATGGCCAGCCTTACTTCGTGATGGAATATGTGCCGGGCGTGCCCCTCACGGAATACTGCGATGAGAAGCGGCTGAGCGTCGCGGCACGACTAGAACTCTTCATCAAAGTATGCGAAGGAGTGCAGCACGCGCATCAGAAAGCAATCATTCATCGTGACCTGAAGCCGGCCAACATTCTGGTCGTGGACCTAGACGGTAAGCCCATGCCGAGAATTATCGATTTCGGGCTGGCTAAAGCAACCACTCCGCAGCTTGCCGGCGAAACGATGTTCACGCAAGTTGGCGCATTCGTGGGCACCCCAGGTTATATGAGTCCGGAGCAAACGGATTCCGGCGTGCAGGACGTGGATACGAGAACGGATGTTTACTCGCTGGGTGTGGTCCTTTACGTCCTACTCACAGGCTCATTGCCCTTTGATACAAAGCAATGGAAAAAGCAGCCGGTACACGAAGTGCTGCGTCATCTGCGCGAAGACGATCCGCCGCGTCCCAGCGCGAAGATTGGGATAGAGAAAGAGTCGTCAGGCTCAAATGCTCAGTTCCGCGGAGTGCAGCCCAAGCAGCTGGCGAATTTACTGCACGGCGATCTGGACTGGATCATCATGAAGGCGCTGGAAAAAGACCGCGCCCGGCGCTATGGGACGCCATCGGAACTCGCCGGAGATATCACGAGACATTTGCGCCATGAGCCGGTGACGGCTCGTCCCGCCAGCAAAAGCTACCGCTTGCAGAAATATGCGCGCAGACATCGTGTGGGCGTGGCGGTAGCGGCGGGGTTGCTGCTTCTGCTCGCTGGATTTGCCGTGGCACAGGAAGTTCAGTTGCGCCGAATCGTCCAGGAACGAGACCGCACGGCCCGGGAGCGCGACCGCGCCAACCGCATTACCGAATTCATGACAAGCATGTTTAAGGTTTCTGACCCGAGCGAGGCGCGCGGAAACAGTGTGACCGCCCGCGAAATCCTGGACAAGGCGTCGAAGGATATCGACTCCGGCCTGGCGCGCGATCCCGAGTTGCAAGCCCAGTTGATGCATTTGATGGGGACAGTTTACGATAAGCTCGGACTCTATCCCCGTGCCGAGTCGCTGCTCAGGCGAGCCGTTGACATTCGTTTGCGGGTGCTCGGGCCACAAAATCCCGACAGCCTTCGGTCCAAAGACCAGTTGAGCTGGGTCCTTCTACAACAAGGACGGTACGCCGAAGCGGAGAAGTTAGTGCGCGAGACCGTGGAGAGCCAACGCCGCCTCCTCGGGCCGGAGAAACAGGCGACCCTGAATTCGAGGACGACGCTGGCTTCGGTTTATAGCGTGGAAGGCCGCTTCGCTGAGTCAGAGAAATTGAACCGGGAGACACTCACTATTGAGCGGCGTGTCCTCGGACCGGAGCATCCGGACACGCTAGCAACGATGGAGAACCTGGCGACGGTTCTGGATAAGGAAGGCCATCACGATGAGGCAGAGACCACTTACCGCGAGACGCTCGAAATTGAGCGCCGTTTGAAGGGGCCGGAGCATCCGGACACAGTGGACTCCATGAACAACCTGGCAGCAACCCTGGCCGAAGAAGGCCGCTACGCTGAATCGGAGAAGTTGTTCCGTGAAACGCTTGAGATCCGTCGCCGCGTTCTAGGACCGGAGCATCCGAAGACGGCAGAGACGTTGTACAACCTCGGTTGCGTCGCGGCGATGAACGGTGACCGCGACGAGGCGCTATCGCTTTTACGCGAGGCAATTGATCACGGACTCCCGCCGAAATACGATCTGGAGTTAAACGGAGATGACGACCTTAAATCGCTCGACGGCGATCCACGCTTTGTGGCGCTCGTAGCCCATGCCAAACAGCACGCAGCAGCGCAAAAACTAAATTAGGTGATCGTCTCTTCCCTTCGATGCAGGTCAAATCTAACCTGACTGATAAACGCGCCAATCTGACAAGGGCAAGGATGAGGGAGTTGTGATGACGGCGGTAGGACTCTATTCCCTAGCTCCGCGGACCGAACCCGCGCTCATAGGTCCGCCGGCGGGTGGCCAGCCTCAAAGATCCCCGCGAAGTTATCGCCGACCCACACGCGCGATACTCCAGCGCGGAGGTCGGCCAGCGAACGCTCGTCCCCGGCAAAGACGCCCGACTTGGCGAAACGCGATTCGAAAGTTGGCTCACTCAATCCGCAGCAAGAGCGGCGGCCGCCCACTAGCGGATCTGTCAAACAGAGGCCGGTTTGGCGTGAACCGGCCTCATTCAAAAGGTTTATTTATTACGATTGCAAAACTACTTTTGAAGCTGGTTTGGCTGATGTCCGGCACACTGGAACGCCCCCGTCGCAAAGACGTGATCGGGACATTCCGCTAGCCGGCGTGCTTCGCTGCAGCCTGCCCAAGAAAGGCCACCAACTCAGGATTCACTTCGTCCGCATGCGTCCAAATGATGGAGTGCGGGCCGCCGTTCACTACGAAAAGCTTTGCTCCGTTGATCAACTTAGCCGTCCGCATCCCCGCGGCGCCAATCGGAAGAATTCTGTCTGCGTCCCCATGCATCACCAGCGTTGGCACGTCAATTTTCGCTAGGTCCTTGCGAAAATCTTCATGCCAAGTAGGCACACACGCAAGACTCGCTGTAGCTGACGAGAACGCCGCCACATTCCAGCTGGCCTGCACCGCTTGTTCGCTCACGCGCTTGTTGAGCAACACATCCGTGTTGTAGAAATTCTTGAAAAACTCCGTGAAGAACGCATAACGGTCCGCCCCAACCGCTTTCTCAATCCCCTCGAAAACGCTCCCGTCCACGCCCTCCGGATTGTCCTGCGTCTTCAAAAGATATGGCGGCACCCCGGAAATAATTACAGCCTTACTAACGCCCTTCGAGCCATATTTCCCGATGTAGCGCGCCACTTCTCCGCCGCCCATCGAGAAACCAACCAGCGCAAATTCGCGCAATCCCAGATGCGTGATCAGCTTGTGCAAATCCTCCGCGAACGTATCGTAGTTGTAGCCCGTGGTCGGCTGGCTCGACTTGCCGAACCCTCGCCGGTCGTACGTGATCACGCGGTGCCCGGTACTCAACAGAACCGGAACCTGCTTCTCCCACGAAGCTCCGTTCAGCGGATACCCATGAATCAGTATGACCGGGTTTCCCTTGCCATGATCTTCGTAATACAGTTCGATATTCGCCGAATTTTCATGCCCAACGTTAAAATGCGGCATTGCACTCCTCCTTTTTCCGGCAGTTTGTTTTTTTGTTTGCTACCAATTATTTCTGTTGCAAGTTAGTTCTCGTTTAAGGCTAAAGCTGATTCTACGTTCGTAGCTGTATTGAGTTCCATTGCAATCTGGCGAATTCCCTCTTTTCCACAGATGCAAAAAATCCCTTCGAAAGATTCATATCTTTTTACCATGAGGACACCGGCGAAGGGCCGGCAGAGCTTAACGTCCGCGATGATCCCTTGCATTTTTCTTTTCTGCAAAGTGTGCGGATTTATTGCGGCGGGCCAGTTTCCCGTTATCCGACTTCCCCATCGACCGCGTAGTCCCCAAGGGCAACGCCGCCAACCTAATCCAAATAGTGAAATCCCTCCTCCCCGCCTAAAACGTCCGGTTTCTCGCGCATTTTTTGCGTTGTGATTTCTTTCGCGCATTAAGCGGAAGACCCTACTTGCCCTGACGAAGGAACGGAGCGGATTGCTTCTGCGAAAGAAAACGTTGTCATCCCGAGGCGAGCTTAGTGTTTCGGCGACCAGGGACCTGCTGTTTTGCTTCACTCCGGCAGTTTGAGGAAGAGGCTGCGAAGTAGACGGAATCGCGGGCCGCTCAGGTCGACGTTAGTCGAGCCTGCGGATGAGGTCCCGAAGTGACCGGAAGAATATCCGATTCAAAATATCAGCGTTTCAATCCCAAACAGCACAAGCGCCAAAGCAGCCCCCGCCAAGACCGTGAACACTAACCAATTCCCCAGTATAGAACGCGACTTCGGCACCCCCAGCATGTATATCGATGGGTCTGCGGGATCCAAGACGCCAGCATCGCTCCGCCGCCTTCTCCCCTGCACCATGGGGAAATATTAGCCTCGCCGTTTCTCACCGCAATCAGCACAACTACTTACTCCATCGTAAGAGTAACTATAAATTAAACGTCGCACCTCTTTCGCATTCAAAGCGAAGGCTTACCCCGAGGAACGAAAGGCCCTGCCCGCCCTGACGAAGGAAGGGAGCGGTTGCTTCTGCGAAGGACCAGCGCGCCAGTTCAAAACGTTGTCATCCCGAGCGAGCTTAGTTTTTTCGGCGACGAGGAACCTGCTGTTGTTTTCTAGATTTTCTGCTTCTGCTGTTGCTTCTGAGGGCGCCGCATTCTTCGTTCTTCTATGAAGGGTGCGCGCTTTGAAGTTTCGCTCGCTGAGCCTCAAAGGCGCAGCCACCACATAAAACGCCGTCCATTACCTCGCTTCCCTTCGGCGGAACTTTCGCCGAGCTTTGCGGTTTGCTGCGCGGACCGGTCCATCCCCGATTTACTAGGTCTGGGGAGCGACAGATAACTTTCCAGGACTGCATGCGACAGCTTGGGCGCTATTGGGCGCAGGCAGCCCTAGAAAGCCACTCGCTAACTACCCCGTCCCGTCCCGCCATTCCCCCCTTCCTTCAGGAATGCCGGAACGAACCACAAAAGCATAAGGAACTGTTAGCCATCCGTACAAGGCGCAACACTACGGCATTTTTCTTGCGGCAGTTACATAGACCTGCGCACAAAGGCTACCGGGCTTCTGGAAACAGCCGCTCGCTGACCTTAGCGCCTCTTTTGTAACCCTCTAATCTCTTTGGCCTCTGAAGCGAAAGCCCTGAACGGATCGCTGCTGCGAAGGGATACGGCGAACTTACCTTGCCTCGAGGCCGCCCAGCTCGCAGACAGGGCTCCTGAGTCCACGGTCAGTCGAGCCCGGGAGTTCAATCAGTCGAGCCTGGGATGAGGTCACGAGGTGGCCGGTAGAAGTCGACGAGGGAACTGCTGTTGCTTTTTGTAGTGCCGGCATCTTGCGGGATCCTTTCAATCCGAATGCCGGCGCGGAGAGGGATTTGCTGTTCGTCGTTTTGACTTCGCTCTGAATAATACTTGTGGCTCGTGGCTCTTTACCCTGAGCCTCGAACGTTATCCACGACATAAAATGCTGTCTCAAAGTCTCATTCCCTTCTTGC
>JABDEK010000094.1 GCA_013287135.1 Acidobacteriota bacterium
GGTCACGGTAGCGCCCCAGCGATATCCGCTGCCGCGCGCGAAAGCTACCAGAATCAGCGGAACACCCAGCGAGAGAGCGCGATAGAAAGTGGCGCCGTGCATTTGATCGCCATTGCTGTATTCGGAGAGAAAGAGCAAATGCAGTGAAAGCAATACGCCGCAGAGATAGAAATATAAGCGCTGCAGATTTTTTCTTTCCTGGCCTTGCGCGCGATTCATTTGGCTAACGAGCAGGAGCAGCGCACCAATTCCCACTCCTAAAATTCCAATACCGAGAACCATATGCGGCGGACTAACGATCTCAACATCGAGGCCGAACGAGTTGTGCCACCAATTGTCGAAGGGCGCGGAGGTGATCATCACCACCCCGCCCCAACAGGCCAGGAAGGCGCCCAGCGGGCCGCGGAATCCCCAAACTCTTACCGAGGCTGCTTTAGCCGCGGGGTCATGTCGCCAGGTGGTGGAAAAAATCAGGTAGGCGCTGGTAAGGCACATCAGGATTCCGCCGAACTGGATGAGCAAGTGAGCGGGAGTCCAGAAAGTGTCGCGTCCGATGCTCATGTGCCAGGAAATATCCCAGTAGAGGCCGAAGACGATCGAGCTGGCGCCGACGAGGCCGCACCAGATGTACCACGGAGCGACGCGCGAGCTGGTTTTGGCTGTAGTGGCGTAGCTGACTGCTGAAGGCGCGCTCATCGCCATGATACCTCGGGCGGGCGACCCCGAGCTCGACTGGGCCAGGAACGAGGCCTTTCCCGGAACCGTAATTGGGACAAAAACTCAGAAACGCGTTTCTGAGTTTCTTGGCGATACGAGCTGGGCGGCGTCCATTGTTTTCTATAAGTTACGCGAGGTTCTAATTCTTGAATTTGGCGATTTAATTCCAGAGGTTTCGAAACTTGAATAGGGGGCCTGCTCTGAAGGCCAGAGTATGAGAGGGGGGCTATTCGGGATAAACAGGAATCAAAGTTCTGCCTGACTGCCGGCGAAGGTGAAGACTGTAGCACACTAGAAAACGTGCTGCGGTCAAAGCAATTTTCCGCGCCGTCACGGCCTGTAGTGTTAGCGTTGCTCCTCATCACCTTTTTTCCCCTGTTCATAAACTGAGAATCACGCTAGCACGAAGGCGCATGGTTTGGAAGGACCTGTGTGCTGTGGATGCAGACCAAATTCCGATATGGCGGGCGACAGCCGCGTGCGAAAATGCGGGGCCAAAATACACTCCGCTCAGGCACAATGCAAAAATCCTCAAGCTGTCGATTTGAACGGTGTTCGTTCGACAAACATGCAGAAGCAGAACTAGTAAAAGCTTTATAACTTTGGTGAACGGCTAGCGGCCGGAAAAGGGGATGTCATGACGCAGGAACGATCATCAAGTGGAGAGCGAAAGGGAATCAACGTGACGTTATGGGTGATTCAGGTCCTTCTGGCATTGCTATTTCTGTTCTCGGGTTGCATGAAGTTTATACTTCCGATTGAAGTGATGACGAAACAGGTGGCGCTGCCGGGAGCATTTATTCACTTTATCGGCCTGGCTGAAGTGCTTGGCGCGATCGGACTGATTTTGCCGGGGGCTCTGCGCATTCGCACGGGGCTGACGCCGCTGGCTGCGTCAGGCCTGACGGTGATCGTGATCGGCGCCACGGTATTGATGTTCGAAAATGGCGGCGTTGCAAAAGCGGCGTTCCCGTTCGTGGCGGCTCTTCTCTCGGCGTTCGTCGCATATGGGCGCTGGCGGTTGGCGCCGCTTCGCGACCGCTCCGGCGCGCCGGCATCCTAACCCCAGGAACAGAGGAAAATATTTAGCCGAACTGCCGATTTCGGAGTCTAGTGTTCGATATACGAGCGGAAAGCGGCAGTCTGAGTATCAGGGCGGCCGCCAGAACAAATTCAAAAGAGACATACCATGCGAGTGATGGTGATCGTGAAGGCGAACAAGGAATGCGAGGCGGGAGTTCTTCCTAGTACGGAAATTCTGGCGGCCATGGGGAAGTACAACCAAGAATTAACCAAGGCGGGAGTGATGCTAGCGGCGGAGGGGCTGCATGCAAGTTCCAAGGGCAAACGGGTGAAGTTCTCCGGAGGAAAGCACATCGTCACCGACGGGCCTTTTCCCGAGATGAAAGAACTGATTGCTGGATTTTGGCTGTGGCAGGTGGAGTCGATGGAAAACGCGATCGAGTGGCTAAAGCGGAGTCCGTTTGATGGCGGAATGGAGATCGAAATTCGCCAGGTGTTTGAGGCCGCGGATTTCGCAGACAACTCGACTCCGGAGCTTAAGGAGAATGAGGAGCGTTCGCGGAAACAGGCGAGCAATCGTGCGGCTAGAGCGAACAGTTGATGCGCAGGTAATTTGGAGCGGAGGCGGATTTAAGTAGTCCCACAGAAGATGCCGGGTTAAAGTCCCCGGCGCTATATTCAGACCTCAGACTGCGAAGGCACACAGTCCCTACCGTAATCATGGAACTGTAAAATGCGAACGGGGCGGCGCCCGTGATTCGCAGGGATCGGCGGGATATAATTGCGTGACTATGGCTGTGATTATTTGCATGTTGCGCGGCGTGAATCTGGGTAAGCGCCGGATGAAGATGGAGGCGCTGCGGGCGTTGTACGAGTCGCTAGGGCTGCGCGACGTGCAAACTTTGGTGCAGAGCGGGAATGTGGTTTTCAGGAGCGAGCAGAAAAATCTGGCGGCGTTGACCAAGAAAATTGAAACGGCCATTGAGCGGGAGTTTGGATTTTATTCTGACGTTATTTTGCGATCTGCGGCCGAACTCCGAGACACGCTTGGAAGAAATCCGCTTGCGAAACGGGCCAGTACCGAGCCGAGAAGTTTTCTGATTTGGTTTTTGGTAAGCGATCCAGGCGAGGAAATCCGAAAACAGGTCCGCGCGGTGAAGACCGAGCCGGAAGAGTTGCGCATCGATGGGCGCGAGGTTTACATTTATTTTCCGAATGGCATGGCGCGGCCAAAAATGAAGTGGGCGGCGATCGAGAAGATTCTGGCGGTGCGCGGAACCGGGAGAAACTGGATCACGGTGACGAAATTGTTGGAGATGGCGGAGAAGTTGGAGGCGGCGCGATAGCATTTCAAAATTTGCTTCACGGTTCGCCAGTCGCGAAGCTTTTTGTGCGACCCAAACATTTGATCCGGCATCAAAACTTCGGGGAGCAGCTGTCTTAGAATACGTTCATTTTCCCGGGACAGCGAAATTTACAAATTTAATGCGGAGGCAGACGATGGCGAAGACTGATGCAACACAGATCAAGGAACGAGAGAAGGAAGCGATGCAGACTCCAACCGATCTTGCTCGCAAAGGCGTGGAGGAAATTACAATTGAGTTGAGGAAGCTGCTTGCGGACACGTTCGCGCTGTACCTTAAGACCAAGAATTTCCACTGGCACATGAGCGGGCAGCATTTTCGCGACTACCATTTGCTCTTGGACGAGCACGGAGACCAGATTTTCGCGATGGCGGACGACATTGCGGAGCGGGCGCGCAAAATTGGCGGAACGACGATTCATTCCATCAGCGAAATTTCGAAGAATCAGCGGATTAAGGACAACAACGAGGAATTCGTCGCTCCCAAAGATATGCTTGCGGAGCTTTGCGAGGACAATCAGCAGCTGACGCGGTCATTCCGCGCGGCGCATGAAGTCTGCGAAAAGTACAAGGACGTGGCTACTGCGAGTTTGATTGAGGTTTGGATCGATCAGACGGAGCGACGGACATGGTTCCTGAACGAAATCGTGAATGCTCCGGAAATGGAGTATGTGCCGCTGCGGAAGGCTGCTTCGGGCGATTAGTTTTCTAAGGCGAAGGCGCGATGCGGAGCATTACGCTTCGTCTACGTCGTGATGAGCTGAGCCAACCGGAAGATGCCGCGCTGAAGGCCGCGGCCGGCCGGCAGGCGCGATATTAAAACCTGAAAAACCCTTAAAGAGCGCCGGCTCCGCAAGTTTGGCTAGTTGGTGGATTTGCGCAGCTGGCCCACCTTCATTTGGTTTCGCGGGATACATGGCGCCGATGTAGGCATCCCGGTAAACGAGTCAGGCTTTTTGTGCGGCGTTAATTTTTGCCAGAGCTTCGGATTGAGACGCGGTTTTGAAGAGCAGGGTGTTGTAGATGTCGTCCATTTGCGCTTCGACGCGGGCCAATTCGTCGCTGGCGCAGTCGTTCATCTCGGCTTGAGTTTTGGCTCGTTACCGGTGCGGAAAGTCTGGGAATCTTGGACGAAGCTGGGGAAGCTTGCAAAAATTGTAAAGAGCACAACCGCCGCGTATTTCAGCAAAGCTGTTCAAGCAACACGATGTTAAACGATGGAATCTGCTTTTGGACAAGAAGTTTCCAGACGCAAGCCCTGGCAGATCGTAAGTCGGATTGACGAGCGCGTGAATCGAAGCTGCCCGCCTCCGGATTTACTCTTCATCTTCGGCCGCGGCCTGAGCTTTGGCCAGGCGATCGATTACCGTTAGGTCTTCCAGAGTTGTGGTGTCTCCGGAGATGCCCCCGTTTTGGGCTAGTTCGCGAAGGAGGCGGCGCATAATTTTTCCGCTGCGCGTTTTCGGCAAGCCGTCGGCGAAACGAACGTCTGCCGGGCGCGCAATGGAGCCGATGTTTGACGCTACGTAGTCCATTAAGGAATTCTTTAGCTCGGGGCTGGGAAATTTCCCGGTGCGCAGCGCGACGAAACAGATGATGGCTTCGCCTTTAATTTCATCCGGACGCGCGACTACCGCGGCTTCCGCTACGGACGGGTGACTCACCAAGACGCTTTCAATTTCCATGGAGCTTAGGCGATGACCGGCGACTTTGATGACGTCATCGACGCGGCCGAGAACCCATATGTAGCCGTCTTGGTCGCACTGAGCGGCGTCGCCGGCGAAATAAACGCCGGGGATTTTCTTCCAGTACTCGCGCTCGTAACGTTCGTCGTCACCGTAGATGGTGCGGAGCATAGAAGGCCACGGCTTTTGGATCGTGAGGTAGCCGGTTTCGCCGGCCTTGACCGGTTGATTTTGCATATTCACAACGCGCGCGAGGATACCGGGGAGTGGCAAAGTGGCGGAGCCGGGTTTTGTTGGTGTTGCGCCGGGCAACGGAGAAATCATGATCGAACCCGTTTCGGTTTGCCACCAAGTGTCCACGATGGGACAGCGATTTTTTCCGATGGCTTCGAAATACCATTTCCAAGCGGCGGGATTGATGGGCTCTCCAACCGTGCCGAGAAGGCGAAGGCTCGACAGGTCGTGAGGCTTGATCCATTCCATCCCCCAGGCCATAAAAGCGCGCACGGCTGTGGCGGAACTGTAAAAAATTGAAACTTTGTAACGATCAACAATTTCCCAGAAGCGGTCGCGGCGAGGGAAATCGGGCGCGCCTTCGTACATCACGACGCTTGCGCCGTTCGATAGCGGGCCGTACACAATATAGCTGTGTCCGGTGACCCAGCCGATGTCAGCAGTGCACCAATAAATGTCTTCGTCGCGCAAATCGAAAATTAGCCGCGTGCTCCACATACATTGCAGCAGGTAACCGGCGGAAGTGTGCAGAACTCCTTTGGGTTTGCCGGTGGTGCCGCTGGTGTAAAGGATGTAGAGCGGATGCTCGGAATCAAGCTCGAGGGCGGGGAATTCTTTCTCAGCTTTTTCTTCCAGCTCGTGCCACCATAAATCGCGTCCCTCTTTCCAGGCGACTTCCTCTTTGGTGCGTTGGACGACAATGGATTTCTCAATGGTGTAACATTTTTTCAACGCTTCGTCCGCAGTTTCTTTCAGCGGAACGATTTTTCCGCGACGGTAGCCGCCGTCCGCGGTAATCAGGATTTTTGCTTTGCAGTCGGCGATGCGGTCAGCCAGAGCGTTGGCGCTGAATCCGCCGAAGACCACGGAATGAACGGCGCCTACTCGCGCGCATCCCAACATGGCGATGGGAAGCTCGGGGATCATGGGCATGTAAATCGCTACGCAGTCGCCCGGCTTTACGTTGAGCGAACAGAGAACGTTTGCAAACTTGCAGACACGTTCGTGCAGTTCAGCGTAGGTGTACTGAAGAGTGGAACCGTCTTCGCCTTCCCACATGAGCGCGGGCTTATTGGCGTTCAGTTCCAGATGGCGGTCGAGGCAATTGTAGGAGACGTTGAGCTTTCCGCCGGTAAACCATTTTGCGTGCGGCAAGTTCCATTCCAGGACTTTCTTTGGCGGCTGGAACCAATCGAGCATTTTCGATTGCTCGCCCCAGAACTCTTCGGGGTTGTCCACGGCCTTCTGGTACATCTCCTGATACGCTTTGAGCGATTTGACGTGGGCTTTCTTGCTGAAATCCTCCGGCGGAGGGATGGGTTTTTCTTCCAGCACGTGGGGATCGAATTCTTGCATGGCTCCTCCGGTGGCCGCGGGCGCGCGCCGAAAGCCCGCCGCGGCCCTGGCAGGAGTCTCAAAAAGGCCGCTCGCCCACCCCTACGTTATTGAAGAGCGGCCGTTTGGTCAAGAACGGGGATTACTGTAGAGCGGAAGAAGCTGGACGGGGCGTCGTTGGCAGGTCGCCTCTTAAGAGTCTGTGTCGCAACTGCAAATCCTGCCCCTGAGCGGCTGAGGCCGCGCTGATTTTGGTTCACTTACGGCACGATTAAAGTCGTGCCCTGACGAAAATCGGAGTTGAGACACAGCCTCTTAAGGGCGCTTGCGAGGAGCTTATGCGGGTTGCTCGGAGCGGGCCAACCCGGCTATACATTCATAAGATTCGGGAACTTTTGAGCCTGGCTGGGGGAATATGTAACGTGAGTTAGGCCAGGCCGTCCAATAAGTAAGAGATGAAAACAGAAACAGAGTTGATAGACGACGGTCTGTTGCTCCGCCGCATGCTGGCCGGCGACGAGGACTCTTTTACGTTCCTCTACCGGCGCAGGCATCCCGCGATTTATCGGTTTGCATTGCATATGAGCGGGAACGTGGCCTTGGCGGAAGACGTGACGCAAGAGGTTTTCATGACCTTGATTCGCGATGCAAAAAAATTCGATCCCGCACGCGGCACGTTGAGCGGCTTTCTTTTTGGGATCGCGCGGAACCATCTGCGCAGGCGGTGGGAACAGGACCGGCATTCGACAGCTCTTCCAAACGACGCGGACGAGCTCGATACGCTTCTAGCCGTCTGCGCAGGGGCCGGGAAAGGCTCCCACTCGAATGGAAACGGAAATGGCCGTGGGCCATTTCTGGTGAGCCGGGATGAATTTGCGTCGCTGGAAACTGTGGGACGCGTTCGCCAAGCGATCGGAACGCTCCCGCAGAATTATCGCGAAGCGGTGATTCTGTGCGAGCTGGAAGAAATGAGTTACGAAGAGGCTGCGGCGGCGCTTAATTGTCCGGTGGGTACGGTGAGGTCGAGGCTGCATCGAGCGCGCGCGTTGCTGGCCGAAAAATTACATGACGAGCAGCCGTTGCGGCGGGCGTCGGCGGTGGGCGGATGAGAGATGAGGGAAAGCTGATGGATTGCGTTCAATTTCGAGAAATTTATCACGAGCTGGACCGGCCAGGGACGTCGGGATTCATATTCCGCGAACGCGCTCTGGCGCATGCGGAAGCTTGCGCTGGCTGTGGCGCGTTGTTGACCGATGGAGAGGCGTTGGATTTTGCTTTGCGGAATTTAGCCCAACAGAGGGATGGTTCAGTGGCGTCGCCGCGGGTGGAAGCTGCATTGCTTCGTGAATTTCAACGGGTGAAACACGTTGGACAGCAACGGAGAATTTACAGGCAGCTCGCCATCCTGAGTACCGCAGCCGTGATTTTGCTGGCGCTGGGACTTGGCGTGCATTACCGGATTGTTTCAAAGGCGCGGAACACACCGCCGCAGGTTGCGAGCACGGTGGTAAAGCCTGCGGCGGAGACGCCGGTGATTTCAGCGACTCCTGCATCGCCGAATTCCAGTAAGGCCGCGTTGGCTTCGAATACGCAAAGTAAGCCGGCCAGCGTGAATCCGCCGGACGATAATGAATATGCCGAGGAATTTGTCCCGCTTCCGTATGCGGACGATCCGGCTGCGCTGGAAGGTGGCGCAATCGTGCGAGTAACTTTGCCGCGGTCGGCGCTCGCTTCGTTTGGATTGCCGCTTACGGAGAGCGATGGCACGGACCGGGTTGCGGCGGACCTGGTGGTGAGCCAGGACGGAACGCCGCAGGCGATACGGCTAGTTTCGCAAGCAACGCCGAACTCGGAATTTTAGGTCCAGAAAGATATTGGGAGGAAGTGCAGATGAAGATCAGCAGGATTCTCAATATTTTCGCGATGGCAGTTTTATTTTTGATGGCGAGCGGCGGCGCCTGGGCTCAGTCTTCCGATCAGGCGGAGCAGGCTGCTCCCCCGCCTCCGCATGGCGGCAGTCCGATGTTTGAGCGAATGGGTCCGATGGCCGAAGGGATGGGGTTTGTCGCCTTCGAAGCCGGGCTGGATGGCAAGACGGTGACGGGCGCTCCGTTCACTGCGAGCTTTTCGGAACAGACGACGGAAACGCTTACAGATGGCAATAAAATTCAGCGCAGCTCAAAGGGCACGCTTGCACGGGACTCGCAGGGACGCACACGGCGGGATATGACTCTTCCGGCGATTGGGCCATGGGCCGCAGCGGGAAAAACTCCTCCGCAGGTTTCGTTTATCAACGATCCGGTAGCGGGGACGCGGTACATGCTGGAAGTTGATAAGAGGATGGCGCGACAGATGCGCGTGCATGAGGGCCGTCCCAGAGTTGCGTCGCAAAAGTCCGATGCGTCTCCGGACCAAATAACCACCACGTCGCTCGGGACGCAAACGATCAACGGAATTTCGGCGCAAGGTACGCGGTACACTCGCACGATCCCTGCCGGCGAAATCGGAAATCAGAACCCCATCGTTATCGTGAAGGAAAGCTGGTATTCGCCGGATTTGCAGACTCTGATTATGATCAAGCGGACCGATCCGCGCATGGGCGAGACGGATTTTCAGCTGACGAATATTCAGCGAGCGGAACCGGCAGCGACGTTGTTTCAAGTGCCGGCGGGTTATACGGTAGAGCAAAGGCGTGGCGGAGGGCATGCTCCTGCAGAACCGGGATCCGACCAGTAAGTTTTCGTAGATTGTAGTTTTGTTGTGAAGCGAATTTACCCCGATGCACTCAATACTTGCGGGCAGGATCCCACCCACGCTCTGCCCGCAAGCCTCCTTTTCCTGAACTTCATCCAAGTCTTAGCTGAAAAAACTTCGTCAAGATTTGATCAGAGCGCGATCGAGAAGTTCTATTACGTGCAAAACTTCCTGCCCTGTTTTGTGGATTGCTGCGCCCGCGCGTAACTGAAGGATGCATCCCGGATTTGCGGTGAGGATGGCTTGCGCCTTGGTCTGCTGGGCGTGGTGCATTTTGTCTGAAAGCAGATCGAGCGCGGCTTTAGGTTCCATAACGTTATAAACGCCAGCCGAGCCGCAGCATAAGTCCGAGAGCGCCATTTCCACGAGTTCGACCGACGGGACCGCGCGAATCAGTTTGCGCGGAGCTTCGCGAATTTTCTGTCCGTGAACGAGGTGGCAGGAATCCTGGTAAGTTACGCGCATCGGAAGCGGGCGCAGCGGGGCCACCAGGCCGAGGTCAGCAAGAAATTCGGAAATGTCGCGGACTTTCGCTGAAAATTTGCATGCGCTTTCCAAGTCGGCTTCGTTTTCCGTAAACAATTGCGAATATTCCTTCAGCGTGGAGCCGCAGCCTGCGGCGTTGGTGATGATGGCGTCGAAATCGTCGGCGTGAAAAGCAGAGAAGTTTGCACGAGCCAGGTTGCGCGCCACGTCGCGGACGCCGGCGTGCGCGGCAAGCGCACCGCAGCAAACTTGTTCGGCGGTGACCACGACTTCGCAGCCGTTCGCTTGCAGCACGCGGATGGTGGCGCGATTGAGTTCGCTGAAAGTGACTTGCGCCACGCATCCGGCAAAGAACGCAACTCGGGCGCGCTGCCTTCCTTGAGCGGGGAAAGTTTTTCCCAGCTCGCTGAAGAAGAAATTGGAGTCGATCTTTGGCAGCAAGCTCTCGCGGTCTTGCAAGCCGAGCAAACGCAGGATTCCTGTGTTGCGAGCGAGAGATGCGAGTCCCCATCGTTGGTAAAACCGCAGGGTTCGCGCGGCGGCGGCGATTCTTTTTGGATAGGGCAGCAGGCGGCGATAGATGAAATCTCGCAAGACGCGCGAAGTGAAAGGACGTTTGTACTTTTGTTCGATTTGAGCGCGTGCGAGCTCGAGAATTTTGCCGTATTCGACGCCGGAAGGGCACACGCTTTCGCAGTTGCGGCAATTCAGACAGCGATCGATGTGGGTGACGAAGGTATCACCGATCTCCAGCCGGCCTTGATCGACCAGGGCCATTTGGCGTATGCGTCCGCGTGGCGAATCCGCTTCGCGGCCCCACAGGCGATAAGTGGGGCAATTGTTGGAACAAAGGCCGCAATGAACGCAGCGCGAGTAGTCTTCGTATTCCGGTTTATCGGTGGCGGAAAAGCCGCTGAGCGTGAGAGCGAATTCGCGTTGGGCGTCTTCGTGAGATTGTGGAGGAGTCGCGGGCATGATTTAAATTCCTCCCACGAAACGGCCGGGGCTGAGAATGGCGTCGGGATCGAAGGCTTTTTTTAGCTTCAACATTTGCGCGAAATCGGCGCGCGGCGGGCCCCAGACTCTTAGTGTGTTTTTCCACGCGGTAGGGCACCAAGGAATTGTAGCGTTGCCGCCTAGGGCGGCGCAGGCTAACAGAATGTTGTCCGACGCTTGAACAACCTGCTGCTTCGTTGCTTCGCTGGATTCCCCTGCGAGGATGGTGAAATAAATCATGCCGACGCCGCGGGCCATCACGACCCACGGAAGGTGGCGGCTCTCGGCCTCGCGTGTAGCGGCGGTCAAGGCTTCTGCGATCTGTCGAGGCAGGACGCTGATTTTAAGAATTGTCGCTGCTGACGAGAACGAGAGCGCTAGGGGGATGAATTCACGTTTGAGTGCGAAAGCGGAGGCGAGCTGGGGGCCTTCCAGAACGGCGGCGTCAACTGCGCCACATTCTTCGGCCATTTTGCGCAGATCATTTTCGTAACGCGCGAGCGCGTTTGGATTTCCGGCAAAGCCTGAAGTGAAAATCCAGCGTGATCCCCCAAGTATATTTTCAGGTATAGAGTTTGGCGCGATTCGCGATGCCGTTTCGGTCGAAAAAAGGTTCGCGACACCCGGGCTGAAGATTTCCATGGTGACCGGCGCGAGGTGCGATTGGGAAACGCGATTGCGCATGCCACAAGCGCGTTCCAAGGTTTGAAATGTAGAAACGAAGGCGCGGCTCGATAAGAGCCTGGGAAAAGTTTTGAAATTTATGCGGGTGATTACGCCGAGCGTGCCGAGCGCGCCAATCATTACTTTATGAATATCGTAACCGGTGACGTTTTTCACCACGCGACCACCGCTTTTTGCTACGACTCCTTCGCCCGTCACAAATTCCATACCAAGTAGGTAATCGCGTGCAGTGCCGTAGAGTTGGCGCAGAGGGCCATCTACGCCGGATGCAATGGTCCCGCCGATTGTCGTTCGATCGAAATAAGGCGCCGCGAGCGGAAGGAATTGATGATGCTCGCCAAGAATCGCGCTAAGTTTGTGAAGCGGAATTCCTGCTTCGGCGCTTAGGGTCAAGTCGCCGGGATCGTAGGAAACCAAACGGTCGAGGCGAGTCATGTTCAGCGCGATATCGTACTGGCGCGGCGGCAGACCAATTCCCAATTTTGTGCGTGCGCCCGTCGCGATGATTGCGAGTTTTTCTTTGCGCGCGAATTTTACGATTTCGACGATTTCCGCGATCAATTGCGGACTTACTGACACGGAAGGCTTTTTGTCATCGATTGCAAAGGCGGCGAGCTGAGCGGGATCGGCGACGACGTTCGAAGGCCCAACGATATCCGCTAATCGTGACGGAACGGTGGCGCTTGCCGTGTTCATGCGCGCGAAGCACCTGCTACCGGCAGTGGACGCACGTGGATTTCGCCGCAGCCTTTTGTGTCGGGGAAAATTTTGCCGGGATTCAACAGCCCGACAGGATTGTAGGCGTCGCGAACGCGGCGCATCAAATTCATGTCGTCCTCGGTGAAAAGCAGCGGCATCAGACGATCTTTCTCCATGCCCACGCCGTGCTCGCCAGTAATGGAGCCGCCCATCTCGATGCAGAAGCCGATGATTTCGTCGGCGCTAGCGACGGCACGCTGAAACTGTTTTTCTTCGCGGGCGTCGAACAGAATGATGGGATGCAAGTTTCCGTCGCCGGCGTGAAAAATATTACCAATTTCAAAACCGTATTTTTCGCCGATCTCATTAATTCGACGCAGGGTCTGCGGCAATTTTGTGCGCGGGATCACGCCATCTTGGACGTAATAGGTAGGCGAAAGGCGTCCCACTGCGCCAAAGGCGTTCTTGCGGCCTTTCCAGAGCAGATCGCGCTCGCGAGCGTCGCGGGCCACGCGCACTTCGCGCGCATGGTGAAGGCGGCAAACATCCGCGACCTCTTCGGCGTGTTGTTCGGCTGCCTCGCGCAGGCCGTCCACTTCAAGAAGCAGGACGGCGGCGCAATCGACGGGGAATCCGGCGTGCACGTAAGCTTCCACAGCGCGGATGGTCCAGCCATCGAGCATCTCGCACGCTGCTGGAGTGATGCCGCGCGCGGTGATATCGACCACGGTTTCAGTGGCGTCGTCAACGGTGTCGAAAATCGCGAGAAGTGTTTTTACGGTTTCCGGCAGACGCGTCAGCTTCACCGTGATTTCGGTGACCAGGGCAAGGGTTCCTTCGGAGCCGACGAAAAGTCCGGGGAGATCGTAACCGGGCGAGTCTAGCGCGGGACTTCCCAAGCGCACGAGTTCGCCGGTGGGAAGCACGGCCTCAAGTGAATGCACATGATTCGTGGTAACACCGTAAGCCAACGTATGCGGGCCGCCGGAATTTTCCGATACATTGCCACCAATGGTGCTGGCCTTTTGGCTGGAAGGATCTGGAGCGAAATGGAGGCCGGTTTGCGCGACGGCCACACTGAGGTCCGCGTTCACCACTCCCGGCTGCACGACGGCACATTGATTTTCCACGTCGATTTCCAGAATGCGATTCATGCGCGAAAAAACTACGAGGACGCCGCCCTGGCGCGCGAGCGCTCCGCCGGAAAGGCCAGTGCCGGCGCCTCGTCCTATCATGGGGATTTGATAGCGATTCGCAATTTGGACGATGCCGACGACCTCTTTCGTATGGCGCGGGAAGACTACGCAGTTCGGGCGCGCGACTTCGACCGAGCCGTCGTATTCGTACAGCAGCAATTCTTCGGGGCGGTGCAGCACGGCGTCGGCGCCGAGAAGTTTTTTCAGGTCATTGATCGCGTGAGAATCCATGATTTCAGGCTGCAGGTTGCGTCGAGTGCTCTTCCAGGCCACTATAGACGTGTGCGTCGGTGAACGTCAACGTGAGCGCGGCAGGTCGGTTCGCTGAAACAATGCGCTTCGGCAATGCATCCTAGCGGTTAAAGGGTGTCCGGAGAAATCAAATGACAAATTCAACTGCACCAGCACCACGAGCTGCAACTGCAAAGGTTGTTCGCTTTCACGAATGCGGAGGGCCGGAAGTTTTGAAGTTAGAGGAAATTCCGATACCGGAGCCGGGCGAAGGTGAAGTTCGCCTGCGGGTTCAGGCCATTGGCTTGAACCGCGCTGAAGTAGTTTTTCGACAGGGCAAGTACGTGGTTCGTCCGACTCCGCCTTGCACGCTGGGATATGAGGCTGCGGGTGTGGTGGAGGCTGTCGGAAAAGGCGTCGACAAAGGATTGATCGGTAAGCGATTCAGCACGGTGCCGTCTTTCGCCGCGGACAAATATGGCGTGTATGGGGAAATGGCGATCGTCCCGGCGTATTCTTTGGCTTGCTACCCAGCGAAGTTTTCGCCTGAGGAGGGAACTTCGATATGGATGCAGTACCTCACGGCGTATGGCGCGTTGGTTCAAATCGCAAAAATAACTCGAGGCGATTTTGTGGCGATTACGGCGGCGAGCAGCAGCGTCGGAATCGCCGCCATCGAAATCGCAAAAGTTGAGGGAGCGGTTAGCATCGCGACTACTCGGACGTCGAAGAAGAAAGCTGAATTATTATCGCTCGGCGCGGATCATGTGATCGCCACTCAGGAAGAGGATTTGGTCAAACGCATGGGAGAAATAACGGGCGGCAAGGGACCGCGAGTGATTTTCGACGCCATCGCCGGTAAGGGCGTCGAGTTACTGGCAATGGCCGCCGCGCCGGGTGGCACGATTTTCGAGTACGGCAGCCTGTCCATGGAGCCAACTCCATTTCCGTTTTTGACGGCGCTTCCGAAAGGACTGTCGCTGCGCGGGTATTCGATATTCGAAGTTGTGTCGGTGCCAGAACGTAGGACCAAGGCGGAGAAATACGTGATCGAGCATCTCGAAAAGGGGGATTTCAAGCCGCGCATCGCCAAGAAATTCCCGTTGGACCGGATAGTGGAAGCCCATCGTTATATGGAATCCAGCGAGCACATCGGAAAGATTGTGGTGACCATCTAAAACGCCCCCGCGGTCTTTTATTACTTGTTACTGAACTGCGCTCAGGCGCCGTGTCGGTGTATGCTACTGGTCGTGCGCAAAACATTTTCGCGAGGTGCGCAGTGAGCAAGCCGGCCATTTTTTCCACGCGTCCACTGTTCCCAGCCGCGCGTGCGATTCTTGATCAACATTTCGCCATGGATTATTGGACTCCGCCTGAACGTATTTCACGCGAAGAACTGTTGAAGCGCGTGGCTGACAAGGAAGGCTTGATCTGTCTGTTGACAGAAAAAGTGGACGAGGAATTGCTTTCGGCGGCGCCGAAGCTGCGCATCGCGTCGACCGTTTCAGTCGGATACGACAATATCGACCCGGCGGCGTGCACCAAGCACAAAGTGGTGGCCACAAATACTCCTGGCGTGTTGGATGACACTACGGCGGATTTTGCGTGGACGCTGCTGATGGCCATCGCGCGGCGCTTGCTTGAAGGCGACGCCTGGATGCGGTCAGGCACCTGGCCGGGATGGGACCTGGATCAACTAGTTGGCGGTGACGTCTGGGGAAAGACGATTGGCATTCTGGGCTTTGGACGAATTGGCCGCGGAGTGGCGCGACGCGCGCAGGGTTTTCAGATGCGGGTTCTTTATAGTGATGCGGTCCGCGCATCGGCGGAGGTGGAAAAAGAATTAAATGCGGAGTTTGTCGATCGCGACAAGCTGTTTCGCGAATCCGATTTTATTAGCCTGCACGTTCCGCTGCTGCCGGATACGCGCCACCTGATTTCCAAAGATAATCTGGAGAAAATGAAACGTACCGCGTTTCTGGTGAAT
>JABDEK010000095.1 GCA_013287135.1 Acidobacteriota bacterium
GGGATTCGGGGTCGAAAGCCGTGTCGAGAAAGAGGACTATCTTCAAGGTCTGCAGAGTTTGGCAAGCGTATGGTAGAGCTCATTCGCAAACGTCCACAATGGCGCAGGACACCCAGCAATCATCGGATACGAACTTTTCAATGCACCACACGAAGTCGGGCTTCCGAAAGAATATTTCGAGCAGAATGTCCTCCCTGCGCTGTACTCTCAGGCCACAGCAGAGATTAGGAAGTACGATCCAATTGCTTTAATCTTCATCGAGCCAAGAGTAGATTGGACACATATTCAGCCATTGGAAGCGAGAATCAGGGACTCAGTCAAAGAACAGAGCCGCCTCACAATTACGGACCGCGTTGAATCCGCCATTCGCGAGAAAATCGCTTTTCTCGCGGGAGCTCCCGGCGCCGGTCACCGCCGCCAGGATTTGACCGAGGAGCACGTGAAGTTTTTCCCCGTGTATTCATATTTGACCGAGTGTTTCGAGAGCTTTTGGGGGTTGTGGCGTTTAATCTTTTCAATAACTTGCGTATCATCAACGACACGGCTTGCTTCGATTCCGACCCGCACCTCCATCAAAACCCTCGATAAAATAGAAGTGTACTTGCTGAAGCAGGTGAACGGTGTGGGAACACAGATCGCCTTAACTTATGTGCTGACGATCGAAGGTCCCTATCGATGAAAAAGATAAAATCTCCTTGGTCAGCTTTCGCGCGAATGTCGTTGCGGCAAATGCCCCAGGTCGGTGGGGAGGTCCAGAAGCGCGGGTCGTTATCGACCCTCGTACCCTTCGGA
Organism: Acidobacteriota bacterium; assembly: GCA_013287135.1. Lineage (GTDB taxonomy): Bacteria > Acidobacteriota > Terriglobia > Acidiferrales > UBA7541 > Palsa-295. The sequence goes on from JABDEK010000095.1 coordinate 793, forward strand.
CCACAGGTAGATCGGTTGACGGTCTCAAACGCACTTGCAATATAGATGTAGCCTTCCATGGATTTCTTCCCTCGCAGATAGCGATTTGTGCTGAATCGATTGAGCTTAGAAGACTATAGAACATCTGGGCTTATATCCTATACACCAAACATCGCCTATTGGGCGATCTTCTTGACATGCAGTATAACTATACTTATACTGTATGCATCATAGTTTGCTTTACAGGCCATCTATTGAGCATACAGTATAACTCTAACCTGAGAACTTCACGAAGTCAGATGGCCAAGCTTCTGATGGCGCTCTACGATTCTGGGCAAACGACATTTACTAACACGGACGCCGTCCGAATCACCGGATTGCAACCAGCACTCGCCAGCAGCCTGCTTCATAAGGCAGCGAAGCGGGGTCTCGTGTCCTGGCTGAAACGTGGTCTCTTCGTCATCGTTCCCCCCGAGCTCGGGACCTCGGTCGAATATTCCGGGAATCCCTATTTGGTAGCACGCTATCTGGTCCGTTCGGCTCCCTACTATCTCTCTCATGCTTCCGCTATGGAACTCCATCGCATGGTAACGCAACCACAATTTGTGGTCTTCGTTTCCAGTACCAAGCGTATCGCGAACCAGAGCGTGCATGGGACTCAGTTCCGCCTTGTCCTCCTGAAACCCGCGCATTTCTTCGGCACGATGAGGCACTGGGTAACAAAACAAGAATCGATCGAAATCAGCGATCTCGAACGCACCATCATCGATGGATTACGCCAGCCTGAATACTGTGGAGGCGTAACTGATATCGCTAAAGGCCTCTGGATACGTCGCGCCGATATGAAGGTCGAGAAACTCCTTGAATACGCCACACGCCTGAACATTGGTTCCGTAAAGCGCCGCCTGGGTTATTTGCTCGAATTGTTTGCGCTTGCTCCCGAGGAGAAATTGCACGCTTTTCGGAAGTCGCTGACAGACACCTACGTTCTACTCGATCCTCTTCTTCCGCGGGAAGGACCCCACGTTGCCAAGTGGCGGCTGCAGATCAATATCTCGCCGGAGGAATTACAAGCGGCTCGGAGCAGTTGAGTGATTCCGCAAAGAAACATTTCCCTGCTTCTTCAAGGGAGGAACCGCGCTTAAGCGCTGCTACTTGGGTGATTATCGCTTTTCCGAAGATCTCGATTTTACGCTGGGAGAGCCAGTAAGTTTCGAGGAGATTCGCGCGCGCCTTGAACGCGTGTATGCCGCTGTTCAAGAACAGTCTGGTATCGCCTTCGCCTTTGACCGCGAGGATCGTCAGGCGCACGCGAACAGCTATACGTTTTATCTCAGATACACCGGACCATTACCCAGGGGCCACGACGTGAAAGTGGACATCACGATCAATGAACTCGTCGTGTTCCCACTTATCGAGCGTGTCGTCCTCCGGGGATACGAAGAATTTAGCGATCTCCCGGAAAATCGATCGATTTTTGTTTATTCGCTCGATGAAATTGCTGCTGAGAAAACCATGGCTCTTGCCGACCCCGCGAGGAACGAACCTCGCGACCTCTATGACCTGTGGCACCTGACCACGAATGCAGGAATACAGATCGAACCGCTCCTCCCCGCGATTTGCCGGAAACTGGAATTTCGCCGCAAGGCGTGCGAGGAGCTGCAAGCTGCGATTGCCCGGAAAGAAAGCGCGGTTGGCGGCGCTTTGGGAGGCAAGATTGTCGCATCAGATGACGGCTCTGCCGCCGTTTGAAGAAGTTTTCAGAGCCGTGCGCAGAACGATTCGCCAAGCTAATCTGCTTTAACCTGCAGCCGGAATTTGAGTACCTTCAGCTACTGAGTTCGCGCTGCTCTAGTAGTGGAGCGATGATAGCCAAACCCGACGCAGGCCTGGCCGGGCCTGCTCTCCTGCGGACGTGCCGCGAATAATAGTCAGCGCTTCGCAGCCTCCTTCTTCTGGGCCATTTTCTGAGCCGTGGCTAAGAGAAGATTCAGGTCTGATTTATCCATTCGACTCATGAGCCTTCGAAAATTTCCTAGCATTCGAGCGTCTCGACCCGAACTGCCCCACTCGGTTGTTTTTGTTTTCAGCTTGAGGGGAGCTGCAGGTGGCTCCTCTCCGTCGTAGAAGAGCGCATAAATAGGGACTTCCATTGCTCGAGCCATTTTCTCCAGTGTTTCGATCGCGGGAACGGTGTGGCCATTCTCGACTCTCGAAATATAGCAGCGAAGCAGGCCAGTGCGTTTTTCGATGTCACCCTGCGACATATTTTTCTGTTCTCGCAGGGTTTTAAGTCGTTCAGAAATAAGCATCCGTAAATCCTCTAATTATCGAGCTGAAGCCTTCAGCAACTCGTCCAAGTATTGCTTCCACAATTCCGGCCATGAGTGGCTAGTATGCCCATGCATTTGATCGGTGATCGGAAGCAACACAAACCGGCCATTTTTCACTTTCTTGATCTCTCGCTCAGCGATGCCCAGCTCAGGTGGGTCGATAAAATCGTCGGCAGAATTGACAAACATCACCTGCGCCTCGATTTTCCCCAGGAGCGGCGAAGGATTGTAATCGCGCGAGGCATCGACCTGATAGAGCTCGTTGTTTGCGTCGAGCGGAGTCAAATAGGTCTTATAATAGTTCTCGAGATATCCGCTAACGAAGGTTTCAAAGTAATTGTCAGTGGCTTCAGCAGTCGGAAACTGTTTTTGCATCAGAAGTGGCGGCATCCCTGCAGCGAGAAGACGCAGATAGATGAACATCCGCATGCCCGCGCTCGGTTCAACCGTATATTCGCCGCCTTTCCATTCAGGATCGCTGCGAATGACCTCCATCTGCATCAAGCGATAGATTCGGTTTCGTCCGACGATCTCAACGGGCAGACACGCCATCGGCATGAGCGCGTCCATAAAATCCGGATAAGTTTCACCCCACACCCACGAGATCATGCAACCCATCGAGGTGCCGATGATCAGCCGCAAGTGATTCACACCCAGGCCTTCGGTCGTAAGCCGATACTCCGAGGCCACCATATCGTCGAAGTTATATTTAGGGAATTTCATATGCAGACCGTCACTCGGTTTGCTTGAGCCCCCGGCGCCAATACTATCGGGAAGAATAATAAAATAACGATTTGCATCGAGGAGTTGGCCAGGACCAAACAGCACGCCAGCGTATCGCGGGGCAAGGAACTGGCGGCCCGAGTCACCCGTGCTGTGAAGGATCATCACGGCATTGGTAACAAGGCCTTGCGCGTCGCGTGCGGGCTGGCCCATAGTCGTGTAGTGCAGTTTTAGCTCGGCCATCGTTTCGCCGGATTTGAACTTAAAATTGTGGATGACAAAGTCACCCGACTTGGTTTCGGGTTGTTGTGCCTGCGCTGACACCCCGGCAAAAATGAGAATCGTTACAAGGGCGAACAATATTTGTCCAAGCCAGCGGCTCAACTTGCTCTCCTATCGATTGCCTCAACATCGAAAATATCTGTCATCGCGCAAATGATACTTTCACTTTTGTGCGGCGACTTCCTTGTTCAGGTACGGGGGTTGATGCGGTTAATCTTTACTCTTTTCCGCACTCTCAGCTCTCGGTTCGACTATATGGGCGATGCGTTGCCAGCGTCCGTCCTCAAACTTGACCCAAACGTTAACGCAGATGGAATGGTGAGGAACGGGTTTGCCGTCCTCCCTAAAGGTGGCGTCCTGGCGGTAGGTAACGACAGCTACGGTGCCCCGGTTGTAAATAGTAACTTTATGATCATATTGCTTTTGGTCGATAATAAATGTCTTTCCAGCCCGGATTGAGGCTATCTGATCAGCTTTCGGGTGAATGGCGCCTTTAGAGAGGTTAACAACGTCCTTGTCATTGTAGCGCTCGTCCCAATCTGCTGTGGCGTCGCCGTTCGCATTATGGATCGCAATCTTATCAAGCTCGATTTTCATGATTTCCTTCCTAGCTTCTTCTCCCTTCTCCCCAGTAGTTTCCTGCCCTCGGGCAAGCCCCACCGAAGAGACCATCAATAATATGCTTGCGAGTATTTTCTGCATGTTTCCAGTCCTCCTGCGCACCGGCTAATCGGCTAGGTGTTGTAAGTCCGGGGGTTAAATGAATTGAGTTAGCAACCCCGACTCAGTCAATTTATAAGTTCCTGCTCCATTGTCATCGTCAAACTCTGGGGTTAATGCCGGAATTACGGGTAGACTTTAGCAAGACCTACCCTCTATGTCCTCAAGCGGGCATAAAGAAAATGCTAAAGAAATCTCAATTAAATGTAAGAGTGATTCAAACGCTCGTTCGACCCGCCGAGCGACTCGCTGGTTCGACTTATAGGAGTCGCATGCGATGGAGCAACGAAATAAACTGCGGATCAGAACGCAGGGGATCAAGCATTGGGTCGGTCTTTGCGTACACCATGTATGCGGAGCGGTCTTGGTAGGCCCGTTCTAGCCAATCCAGTGCGCGGTCGTGCTCGCCAAGTCCGATATAGATCAGGGCAATGCTGAAGGCAGGCACGTACTGGTCGCGTGATCGCAGGGTCAATTCCTCAAGGAACTTATGAGCCGCGACAGTATTTCCCGACAGCGCCTCTGCGCACCCTAGGAGCCCGTCTACGTAGGGGTCAGCTGGAGCCAGCCGTTTTGCTTCTTCGAACTCATGGATCGAGTCGCCGAGAGCCCGTTGAGCCATGTAAGTCATACCAAGACGCATGTGTGCGCGTGCAAAATTAGGGTTTAGTTCAATCACCTTACGGTAGACGTTAGTTGCCTTTTCATACTGACGACTCGAGTAATAGAGGCGACCAAGCACGACGTTTATTTCGGGAGAAAGCGGGTCTATTTCTTTGGCGCGTTGCACCAGGTCCATCGCCTCTTCAACTCGGCCCATGGCGGTTAGATTCAAGCTGTACCAAGATTCCGCGGCAGCATCGTTTGGATTCAAGGCGAGAGCCTGTTGAAACTCGTGTTCGGACTCCGACCAATTCCATCCGTAGTAAAACGCGATCATACCCAGGGATGCATGTGCCTCCGCGAGCGAGTTGTCGAGCCGTAAAGCATTGAGCGCAGCCCCTCTTGCGGCCGGGTACGCTTTTTGAGGGGATTCGACCCCATAGGTTGCGAGTAGCACATAGGAGTCAGCAAGTCCTGCGTAGGCGCGCGCGTATTGAGGGTCTTTGGTTGTTGCTTGTTGAAGGTACTCAATACTTCGGCGGAGACCATCACCCGTCCTGGTGCTCCAGAAATAGCGCCCCTTTAAATAGAGTTCATGGGCTTCCGCATTGTTCGTATCTTTTAGTGCTGCTGGAGCGCTTGTTATTTTCGGGAAGTGAACGGACATAGATTTTGAGACTCTTTCGGCCACTTTGTCTTCAACTTCAAGTACCTGCTGTGAACCCTCCTCAAATGTGTCGGTACCGAGTAAGGAGCCATCGCTCACGCGCACTAGCTGAATTGAGACACGAACCTTGTTTGGCGGAGTCTCGACGCTACCCGAGAGGACAGCGTCCACTTTTTGTTCGCGTCCAACCTGCAACGGGCTTGCGGCGGAATCCACATACTTCAGTACCGCGCTTGTGGGACGCACGATCATTTGTCCGTTGCTAACGAGTTTTGTAATGATTGCGTCGGCTAATCCAAAGCTGAGGTATGCATGAGCGGGGTCAACATTCAGGGGGCGCAGGGGTAACACGGCTAGCGAGCGAATCTCGCCAGTAGTATCACTATGTTTTCGCGACTGAATGAAGACAATTGTGATGGCGAGGCAGGTCAATACCAATGCTCCCATGATATAAAAGGCGGAGGAAAGCGGTGTGGGACGAGGGAAGGCCTCGGGTATGGCGGGGGATGACTCCACCGGGGGTACACTCAATTCGGTTTCTGGCATGGCAACTTCGCACACCTTGCCCACGAAACGGTAGCCCTCTTTGGCCACAGTTTCGATGCACTTCCGCTCACCATTCCCATTCGTTAGAACTTTGCGGAGCCTGGAAATGGTCACAACAAGGTTGTGCTCCCCGACAAAACTGTCAGCCCATATAGTGTCCATGATTTCAGACTTGCGAACCAAACGGCCTCTCCTTCGAATCAAAAGGAGGAGAATATCGAAAGCTTTCGATGTCAGGGGAACGGCCTCGCCGCTGCACAGTATCTGTCTTTCGACCGGATCCACCCTAAACCGATCAAATTCGTACGCAACCCGGGACTGGTCTGTCATAGCTCTCTTCGTAGCACCCGCACGGTGGAGGTCATCCCTGTGGACACACCATTTCTGCTACATGGATTAAACCTAACCCGCTTTCTGATAACAGAATTCCTGGGTGCTGTCAAACCTCTTTTAGAATGTTGTCGTTAGCAGGTTCACTTAGTTCGAAGGCGTCTGACACCCAACCAGGTCCGCGTGCAGCAGTATAAACACATGCTTCGAACCGGTTTACAATGAGTTCGTTTCGCACGAAAGCGGGCTTGGCGTGAATACACCCTCACTCGCGTCCATTCGGTCTTGTAATGCGTGGTATTGATATTTTTTTGCCATTTGTTTTACCTACAGTTTAGGACACCGCCATCTGAGCCCGTCTATTGTGTTCCTGCAACATGCAAAGCATGTCCGTTGGCTACGTCGTTCGGAAGGACTGTCCTCGCGGTGGGCGGATGCGACGGGCAAATGAGACGGTGCAGAGGGGGGGATAATGCTTGTGGCGGGCACAATTGAACGATCAGAGTACCGTCGAAAAGACTGGAAATTCTGGGAATTAGCCCCAAACCCAGCACACATCATTCGATCTGTTTTCCCGGTACTGGTTTTTATCCTCATGATGGGAGTTTTGGCGTGTCCCGCGGTTTTTGCCCAGACTGCCCAAGTGTCGGGCTCAATCACCGATGCCAGTGGCGCTGCTGTGCCCAATGCTAGCGTGAAAGCGCTGAATCAAAACACCGGCACCGCTCGTACCGCAGTATCAAACGATGATGGCTACTACTTGCTGCCTCTTCTGCAACCAGGTACGTATACGATTAGCGTGGACCATGCCGGGTTCGCAACCAAAGTACTGTCTGGTATCACCCTCGAGGTGGGGCAATCACCGACTATAAACATCACGATGGAAGTAGGTCAAGTTTCTCAGCGAATCGACGTAGCAAGCAGGACTCCAGAGGTTGATTTGACCTCATCCACTATCAGCGGCGTGGTCAGCCAGACGGATATCGTCGAGCTCCCTCTAAATGGACGGGATTGGACTCAACTTGCCACTCTCGAGCCGGGGGTAGATTCGGCAGCAGCTATCCAAGTTCCAGCCGCGTCGGGTTTCTCCAGGGGCAGCCGAGGTTGGGGATCGCAAATGAGCATTTCCGGGGAAAGACCGCAATACAACGGTTACTACATCGATGGGGTCAACGTTAACGACGAAATGGGTGGCAGTCCAGGCAGCGTGTCCGGCGGAACCCTCGGGGTGGATGCTATTCAGGAATTTTCAGTATTGACGAGTAACTATCCCGCAGAGTACGGGCGGACTCCGGGCGCAATCCTCAATGCCGTTACGCGCTCGGGAACCAATCAGTTCCACGGCACGGTCTACGAATTCCTGCGTAACAACGCGTTAGATGCTCGGAATTTTTTTGATGGTCCTCAGATCCCTGAGTTCCGGCGGAACCAATTCGGAGCATCTGTAGGGGGACCGATCCGCAAGAGTCACACGTTTTTCTTCTTTGATTACGAAGGGCTCCGCCAAGTCTTGGGCACCACGAACACGGACACCGTGCCTTCGCTCACTGCGCGCAATGGAACCATTTTTGCTTCAGACGGCACCCCGATGACCATTACAATTGATCCGACGGTGCAGAAAGCATTGGCCTTGTGGCCTCTTCCAAACGGGGCTATCTTGCCTCCGGGCAATACAGCGATTTTTTCTTTTGCTGGGAATTCAGTTTTGCCAGAAAACTTTGCGACAGCACGAATTGACCAGACCATTTCAGCGAGCGACACGCTATCTGGTACGTATCAATTTGACCGAGGTAGCGTTGTAGGGCCTGACGTGCTGCAGGGCGTAAACATTGGGTCCAGAACGTCGAGGGAGTTTGTCGAGATTGGAGAAATCCATGTTTTCTCCCCAACTCTGCTCAATTCCGCCCGGGTGGGTTTTAACAGATCTACGTCAGTAAATGGCTACAACGCAGGGGTAATCAATCCGGCGGCGGACGATCCCTCTTTATCCGCGATCCCTGGAGTACCAGGCGCGCCCTCAATCTCGGTTCCGGGATTGACACTATACCCAGGTGGTAAGGATGCCTCATCACAGACTTCTTTCGTGATAAACGCATATCAGGCTTACGATGACGTTACTCTCCAAAAAGGGATCCATACTCTCAAATTTGGAGTATCCGTGGAGCGGGATCAGACGAATTCCTTCCAGGCCCGACGTCCCGGTGGCGTATTTAAGTTCGGTTCATTGACCAACTTCCTGCTCAATGAGCCAAATTCGTTTACTGGCGCCATTCCCGAAACTCTGACAGAACGTGGGACTCGAAACACTATCTTCGGCGCTTACTTTCAGGATGACTTGCGCTTGCGGCCCAATCTCACCCTTAACCTGGGAGTACGATATGAAATGTCCACGCCGCCCACCGAAGTGCAGGGCAAGTACGGGAATTTGCGAAACCTCACGGACACGACTCCTGCCCTTGGCAACCCCCTTTTCTTAAATCCAACCCTTGCGAATTTCGAACCGCGAATAGGTTTCGCCTGGGATCCGTTCGGTGGCGGCAAGACCTCGATTCGCGGCGGTTTTGGGATTTTTGACATCCTTCCCCTGCCCGCTGCAATGTTACAACTCCTTGGTGGAGGAGCGCCGTTCGCTTTGCAGGGAACCGCAACCCACTTGCCGGCTGGAACTTTCCCAAGCGGAGCTTTTGACTTGATCCAACCCACGGGACTGGGCGTGGATCACTTTCAATTCGACCCACCCCGGGCTTATATCATGCAGTGGAATCTGAACGTTCAACGCGAGATTATTCGTAACCTTACGGTGATGGTCGGTTACGTTGGTTCGCACGCCGTTCACGATAGCGTCGAGATTCAAGATGCGGATATCACGTTACCAACAAAAACCCCGGCGGGTTTCCTGTGGCCGAGCTGTCTTCCGGCTGCCTGTCCGACGCTAAACCCCAATTTCGGCGATATTTCAACTTTGGATTGGACGGGCAGTTCGTCCTACAACGGCCTTATTGCACGCATTACGAAGAGAATGAGCCACGGTTTTCAAATTGAGGGTTCCTATACATGGAGCAGAACCATCGACGACGCTTCGTCGTACGGGATTGGCGATGGGTTTCTAAATTCTATTAGCTCCCCGTTCCCTTCTTTCGTTGATTCCAAGCTCAACCGTGGTCCGGCCGATTTCAACCGCGACCAGGTTCTAACGATTAACTTTGGCTGGAACATCCCGGGTCCAAAGTCGGCCGAAGGCTTTCTAGCTGCGGTTGCTGATGGATGGCAGCTTGAAGGAATCGCAACGATAGCAACCGGAACGCCGTTCACTGTTCTAATTGCCCCCGATCCACTCGGCGAAAACAGCAGTGACCCCTTTGATCGCCCGAGCCTTGTCGCGGGTCCGGGTTGCAGTTCTCCTGTCAACCCGGGCAACCCGACTAATTACATCAAATTGCAGTGCTTCGGTCTGCCACTGGCCACTCCTGCAATCGCGGCGGAATGTACTCCGTTCGCGCCAAACGGCGGTCCGGTGGCCGTGGGAACATGCTCAAACCTTCTCGGTAACGCAGGTCGCAACGGTCTGAACGGGCCCGGCTTAGTGAACGTCGATTTCGGTGTGTTCAAGAATAACCGTATCACCAAAATTTCCGAGAACTTCAATGTGCAATTCCGAGCGGAGTTGTTCAATGTGTTTAATCATTCAAACTTCGCCTCCCCGGTAGACAACAGTACTGTTTTCGATTCGACCGGAGCGCCCGTTCCTGGCGCCGGTTTGATTGATCAGACAGCCACCGCATCCAGGCAAGTACAATTTGGATTGAAAATAATTTGGTAATCAGAGTCCGGGTAAATGTCTAAATTCTGAAGAGGGAAAAAGAACAGGGATCGAAGGATTCCTTTTGATGGGTACTTGGTCATTGGCTGAAACGTTGCACCAAGTGCTTAAGGTAGCGATTGGCAAGGCGTCGCGTTCAAAGAGGCGGGGATGAAAAAAATCTGGTTTTCGGCAACTCTTGTTTTATCTACGGTTGTGCTAACCGCCTTTGCGGGAATTAGCCTGGTCTCTCGGGAGGTGAATGCCTCCGTAGATCGTGAGCAGCCAATAATTACAAAAGCAGATTTCGATCGGATGATGAAGTCGCAGTCGAACTGGGGACGCTGGGGTAAAGAAGACCAACTGGGCGCTCTAAACTTGATAACTGCTCACAAACGGATACAAGCAGCAAAGTTAGTCAAAACGGGAATGTCCATTTCTCTTGCTCATAATATGTTCACGGAGAAGGTTGGAAAAACACCCGCCTTTGAGCTGCACATGGTGAAAACAGGCGCCCCCGGATCGGAGGGAGCACTCGACGTCCTTTCGATCGACTATCACGGCCGCACCCAAACCCATTTTGACGCTCTGTGTCACCAGTTTTGGGATGGGCAAATGTATAACGGGTATCCGCAGGGAGAAGTAACCGACAAAGGGTGTGCAAAAGATTCGGTGATTCAAGCGAAAAATGGGGTCTTCACGAGAGGAGTGCTTATAGATTTCCCGTGGCTTTATGGCACCAAGTATCTGACCGGAAGCCGGGCGATTCTTCCAGAGGATCTAGACGCGTGGGAGAAAAAGAGCGGGGTGAAAATTCAAAGTGGAGATGCCGTTTTCATTAGAGTGGGACGGTGGGCCAGATGGGATGACGCTAAGGGCGGATGGGATCCCTACAAGGAAGGGGCAGGCCTACACGTAACCAGTGTGGCATGGTTTAAGAAACGGGATATCTCCCTCCTCGCAAGTGACATGGTATCGGACGTGGTTCCTTCCGGCGTGGAAGGCGTTACGGGTGGAGGACCGGTACACAAGATGGCGATTGTTGAGCTCGGAGTTCCCCTCATAGACAATTGCGACCTGGAAGCGGTTGGCGAATATGCCGCTGCAAACAAGCGCTGGGATTTTCTCTTGACGATGGCTCCGCTAGCCATTGACGGAGGAACAGGGTCGCCCGTAAATCCCATTGCGACCTTCTAGCATCAAGTGTCCAGTCTCCATCGCGTAGCGAGTTCGAATACCTTGTGCATAACGACGTACTAGAGCCATGGAAGAACAGACGATGCCAAAACCAGACCACAACCAGTCTGCGGCACCCCGCGGAAACTTTGTGGGAAGATTCGCGGGAGTGGGTATGGCCCTAGCCGATTGGTCGGAGCGATGGTTTCCCGACTCTTTCGTTTTTGCGCTAGCAGCCCTCGTTATCGTGTTCGTAGGTGGCATGTTCTTAGGGTCCACGATTCGTGATCTCGTCAAGGACTTTGGCGAAGGATTCTGGAGCCTTATCCCGTTCACGATGCAGATGGCGATCATTATTATTGGTGGCTATGTGCTTGCGTCCTCACCGCCGATCTACCGCTTGATTCGCTGGCTTGCTGGGATTCCGCGGACGCCGCGCGGAGCAGTGGCCTTTGTCGCGTTTTTCTCGATGACCACTTCATTGATCAGTTGGGGGTTCAGCCTCATTTTCAGCGGCATCCTGGTGCGAGAAATCGTGAAGGACGTGCGGCACATTGATTACCGCGCTATCGGAGCGGCCGCCTATTTGGGAAGTGGCACCGTGTGGGCGCTTGGGTTGTCGTCATCCGCCGCCCTTATGATGGCCACCCCATCAGCCATCGCTACGCCGTTGCTCAAGATCAGCGGGGTGATTCCTTTGAGCCAAACTATTTACACTTGGCAAAGCCTCACAACCGCCGTTGTCCTGATTCTCTCAGGTGTCGCTGTGGCGTACCTATCCGCTCCGGCAACCTCAACCAAGACGGCTGAATCATTCGGAGTCGTGGAAGTGCTTGAAACCGCGGAGATCGAAAAGCCACCCACTCCCGCGGAGTGGCTGGAATATGCGCCGGCGCTGTCGATCATCGTTGGCGCGATAGGGCTCGGCTACCTCGTTCAAATCTTTGCAGCGCGCGGTCCATTGGCTGCTCTGGACTTGAACACGTACAATCTCTTGTTTTTGATGCTGGGCTTGCTATTGCATTGGAGGCCGCGCTCATTCACAAGAGCGGTCAACCGTGCGGTACCTGCCACAGCGGGAGTTCTGATCCAATTTCCGTTCTACGGAGGAACTTTCGGCATCATTACGATGTCTGCGATAACCAGAACGTTGGCACACTTTTTTGTAAATATTTCCTCGCAGAACAGTTACCCGGTGGTTGTTGCAATTTACTCTTTCATATTAGGACTGTTCGTGCCTTCGGGCGGCGGCAAATGGGCGATTGAAGCCCCATACGTTTTGCAGGCGGCCAAGGATCTCCACGTGAGCCTCGGATGGACGGTGCAGGTCTACAACGCTTCCGAAGCTTTGCCAAACCTGATCAACCCATTCTGGATGCTGCCGCTCTTGGGGATACTTAAAGTGCGAGCCAGGGATTTGGTGGGCTACGGATTGCTGCAGTTAATGGTCAATACGCTCTGGGTTCTGTTCTTCGCATGGTTTTTTGCGCGGACTTTTACTTATGTTCCGCCGGTGATTTCCTAGTTGTACTCAATAATTTTATGGTGAGGATCAATAACAGAAATGCGTCGAATTGAGAAAATAATAGCTTTCGTTAGCGCATTCGATTCCGCACCTAATCTGAGCGCGTTGTCTTGAGTTGAGAAAAGATAAACTCCGGCATACATGAAAACTTTCAACATCGCGGTCATCGCGGGTGATGGAATCGGTAAGGAAGTTGTTCCGGAGGGCATCCGCGTTCTTGAGGCTGCGAGTCGCCGCTTTGGCTTCCAAATACAATGGCACATTTTCGATTGGAGTTGCGAATCGTACGTTAAGACCGGAAGGATGATGCCCGCCGATGGACTAAAGCAACTGCGGCCTTTCGATTCGATTTTCCTCGGCGCGGTTGGCCATCCCAGCGTACCGGATCACGTTTCGCTTTGGGGACTCTTAATACCTATTCGCCGTGGCTTCCAGCAATATGTCAATTTGCGGCCTGTACAGCTGTTCGAAGGGATTGAGGCTCCGCTGA
>JABDEK010000096.1:0-362 GCA_013287135.1 Acidobacteriota bacterium
TCATTTCCAAACCGCCCGATGTTTGCCTTCGGTGGTTTCGCCGGGGGATTAGCGTTGGGCGTCGCTATAGCATTCTTCCTGGAATCTCGGGACAGTTCGTTTAGAACTGAAAGGGATGTTGAGACTGCGCTGCGACTGCCGGTACTGGCGATGGTTCCTGCCGTTGAATCACTGATGGCCAGGAAATCGAAGCACGGTGCGGCTGGGAACGCTGGCGATTCTCCGCTTCATCTGGGAGCGGGGGCCTAAGGGAAATGTACCAGAAATTTTTTGGGCTTCGCGAAAGCCCGTTCAATGTGAACCCGGACCCGCGCTATCTCTTCCTGACGAAACAGATTCAGGAAGCGCTAGCGGGCCTGACC
>JABDEK010000096.1:372-13412 GCA_013287135.1 Acidobacteriota bacterium
TTCATATTGCTGACCGGCGAAGTCGGAACGGGCAAAACGACGCTGCTGAACCGGCTGCTCGATTGGCTGCATGGACAGCGTGTGGCCACAGCTTTTGTCTTCAATTCGCAGTTGAACGTGAGCCAACTCTTTGATTTCATGATGGCTGACTTCGAAATTCCTTGTGAGACGCGTCACAAGAGCCAGGTCCTACTGAAGCTTAACGCCTGGTTGCTAGAACGATATCGAGCCGGCGAAACGGCGGTTTTGATCGTGGACGAGGCTCAGAACTTATCGTTGCAGGTACTTGAAGAAATCCGGTTGCTGACGAATCTGGAAACCTCCACCGAAAAGCTGCTGCAGATTGTGTTGACCGGTCAACCGGAGCTTGAAGAGAAACTTAAATTGCCGCAACTGCGCCAGCTTCGCCAGCGCATCACGCTGAGATGCCGCACCGGCGCTCTCACGCTGGAGGAAACATTCGGGTACATCGCCGAGCGTTTGCGCATCGCTGGCGCCAATGGCGACCCGATATTCTCGAAGGAAGCCATTCAGACCGTTCACCTATATTCCCGAGGAATCCCACGCATTGTGAACCTGCTTTGTGAACACGCTTTGATCAACGCCTATGTGGATCACCTGCGACCCGTTCCGGCGCACTTGGTGGAAGAAGTAGCGCGCGAGTTTCAACTCGATGAAATCGAGCCGATCGCACCTGTCGGTATTTCAAATGGAAACAGGCCTCCTGTAGACGCACAAGTATTGCTTCAGAACCTGGATGAACTGCTCAGCCGCCTTCGCGAGGCGAATATCATGCCGGTGACAACGCGCGAGAGGAAACCATGAGTCGTATTCACGAAGCCTTGAAGAAGGCCGAACAAGAACGGGCCGTGAACCAAGCTGCAGACGGCGCTGCGCCTACGCAAGGCGCCGCAGTGGATGTCGGCACGCTGCCGACCAACGGCGATTCTGTTCCGGATATTTTCAAGCAGGCTCCGGCTGTCACCGCCCAATCGGGCACTCTGAGGCGTTTTGAAGATCTTTGCCAGCGTTGCGCTCATCCGCATTGGCACCCGGATCTGAATGTAAGCATTTTTCACAACCCGGCTCTAAGCGTGCATGCCGCGGAGCAGTTCAGAACTTTGCGGTCGCGGCTTTACCAATTGCGCGGAAGCCAGCAACTTCGGACATTGTTAATAGCCAGCTCGATGCCGGCAGAAGGAAAGACGTTCGTAACCAACAATCTTGCGCAAGCGATCGTTCGCCAGCCGGACCGCAGGTGCCTAATTATCGATGCGGACCTGCGATGCTCGCGCCTTCACGTTCCTCTTGGCGCGCCGCCCTCGCCAGGCTTGACGGACTACCTGCTGGGAGAAGCCGATGAGATGGCCGTGATCCAACACGGAGCCGAGGGCAATCTCTGTTTTATTCCGGGCGGGAAGGAAGTGTCCAATCCAAGCGAACTGCTTTTGAATGGGCGGCTCAAGACTTTGTTGGAACGTGTCACGCCGGTGTTCGATTGGGTCATCCTGGACTCACCTCCATTGCTTCCTGTGGCGGACGCAAGCTTACTAGCTGACCATGTTGACGGAGTGATTTTGGTTCTTCGTGCCGCGTCCACGCAGACGTCAACTGCCGAAAGAGCCTGCCAAGAACTGCAGGGACGGAATCTCGTTGGAGTAGTGCTAAATGCCGTGGAAAAGGCGCATGCGTACGGTTCGTATTACTACCATGGGTACGGTACGGGCTATGGACACGAAGACGTCAAACCAATCCAGGCATAGGGTTCCGATTCAGTCCGGGTCCGTTCTCTGTACGCTGGGAATGCTGGTTTTCGAGAATTTAGTTTATGTCCTTTGTTAAGTTTTACTTGCAGTGCGGAAAATTATTGCAACTATGGGATAGCAATGTTCTTGAAATTATACGGCGGCTGGGTTCTTTGAACTAGTTTAGCAGCCGTCTGTTCTGTAAAGGTATTAGAAACACCGGCTTAACGGAACCAAGACTAGGTTGGCGGGTGGCAACTGTCGTGCAAACCTAGATAAACTTCAGGAGAGTCGATTGGGACTCTAACGGCGGTAGCACAGTTGGGTATTTATTAGAATGATAACAAAACCACAATTCGATGCGAACGCCGGTACGACAAGCGACGACAGTCGCACTGTTAAGTATCCGTGGTTTGCTTTGCAGGTGAGATCTCGCCACGAATCTGGCGTCGCGGATTATCTAGACGGACAGGGATATGAATGGTTCCTTCCGCTTTACAAGAGCAGAAAGCGTTGGTCTGATCGAATCAAGGAAGTGGAATCGCCGCTCTTTCCAGGCTATCTATTCTGTCGATTTAACCAACATGATCGGCTGCCGATTCTGAAGACGCCCGGAGTAATACAGATAGTTGGTTTCAATCGAGTGCCAGCGGTTGTCGAAGAATCCGAGATCAGCGCGCTTCAAACTTTGATGGCGACAGGTGTTCCGAATCATCCCTGCGCATTCTTGGAATTGGGCGACAAAGTGAGAATTGAATCGGGTCCGCTGCGAGGTCTTGAAGGGATTCTAATGGATTTCAAAGGCCACCATCGGTTGGTCCTCTCAGTCACTCTACTGCAGCGTTCGGTGGCGGTGGAAATTGACTCAGCATTGGTAACTCCGGTGAACGGCGCGCCGCAGCCATCCGCCGAAGATAAAGCGCACGCTCGAAACCGTGCAGTTCAGTTTGTGGTCTAGAACACGATATACAAATTTATGAAAACGAAATCAGAAGAAGACTTCCAAGACAGACAGTCGCTCGGGACTCATTTTCCCTTGGCCAAGTCCAAGTCCGCCGAGAAGTCGAATGGGAACGGAAATAACGCCGGCGACCCGGGCAACTTCCTTTCAGAAGAGCATTTCCGCCGGATGCTGGCGCGAGAAAGAAAAAGGTCGGAACGGTCGCGCAAACACTTGGTCTTGATGCTAATCGACGGGGGTTTAAAAAATAAGAAGACCGACGCTCTTCTTGAGCAGATTGCGGTTGTATTGGGCGCATCCATCCGCGAGACAGATTTGGCTGGCTGGTTCGAAGCCAACTCCGTGTTCGGAGTCATCTTCACCGAGTTTGGAGATAGCGACGTAAGCGCCGCCGTCAAGACAATCGAATCGAAAGTCACTGCTAGCCTTCAGAAGGCGTTCAAGGCCACTCAACTAAGCAGCTTTCAAATTTCCTTTTACGCCTTTCCGGATGGGTGGAAGGGTGGCGGGCACCAGCGTCCGGTTGACCCGACCATGTACCCTGACCTTTTCGAAGTGAAAGAGAGAAAGAAGCTGTCACTGTTGACCAAACGAGTGATGGATACGCTTGGCGCTTCGGTGGCCTTGCTGTTCTTGTCGCCCGTCTTTCTGCTACTCGCGATACTGATCAAGCTCACCTCGAAGGGTCCCATATTTTTCCGTCAGGAGCGAGTGGGCCAGTTCGGTTCACGCTTTGTATTTCTGAAATTCAGGTCCATGTATGTTTCCACGGACGCTGCCATCCACAAGGAATACGTCAGGAATTTCATCGCGGGGAAAGCGAATTCTGAAGCTCGAGAGGGCAGCAAGAAGGGCGTCTATAAGATCACGAACGACCCTCGAGTGACCTGGATTGGAAAATTCATGCGGCGCACAAGCTTGGATGAGATTCCCCAATTCTGGAACGTGCTGATCGGCGAGATGTCATTGGTAGGGCCGCGGCCTCCGATCCCCTACGAAATTGAGGCTTATGATATTTGGCACCGCCGGCGTTTGCTGGAGTCCAGACCTGGTATCACCGGTCTGTGGCAGGTGCGCGGACGCAGCAAGACTACCTTTGACGAAATGGTGCGGCTGGACTTGCAGTATTCTCGAATGTGGTCCCCGATGTTGGACGTGAAGATCCTGCTTCAGACTCCCCGCGCGGTATTCACGGGCGATGGCGCATATTAACCTCATGGCGCTCACGGGAAAATTGGCGACCAGCGCATTTCCGATTTAGACCGCTCTGCATCTTCTGCGAAGTTTCCTTTCTGTTAGGCGCAACGATTTGGCTCCTTCAGGGTTTGCATTCCAAGGTGAAAAATGGCTACTCGTCTCGATGCAGGCGAAATGAAAGCTCAAAAACAAAACAATTCAACCGACGTGATCAGAATGGGCGTGGTCGGGTACGGATATTGGGGCCCGAACATCGTGCGAAACTTCCACGGGCAAGAGCGTTCGCGCGTCGTAGCTATTTGCGATCAAAGCCCGAAGTCACAAAATCGCGCGCGGCAATCGTATCCGGATATACGCGTAATCGCGGAATGTAACGACATCCTGACCGCTACGGACATCGATGCAATCGCTATCGTGACGCCCGTGTGGACTCATTACGAGCTTGCAAAACTGGCACTCGAGCACGGCAAGCACGTCTTCGTCGAAAAGCCATTTACCTGCACCACCGCGCAAGCCGAGGAGTTGATCGAGCTAGCCGACCGGAAACGCCTGAAAATCATGGTGGACCACACTTTCTTGTTCACCGGAGCGGTCAAGCGCATTAAAGAATTCATCGATAACGGCACGCTGGGAGATCTTTATTATTACGATTCCACGCGCGTAAATCTGGGCCTCTTTCAGCACGATGTGAATGTGCTATGGGATCTGGCTCCGCACGATCTTTCGATCATGGATTATTTGATCAAAGGCAAGCCTGAAGCGGTAGTCGCCACTGGCGAACGCCATTTGAATGGAGTGGCCGACATTGCGTTTCTTACTCTTTATTATCCCAACAACATGATCGGGCACATCAATGTGAACTGGCTGTCTCCGGTAAAGGTGCGCACGACATTAATCGGCGGCGAGAAAAAAATGTTGGTCTGGAACGACCTGGAAGCCGACGAGAAACTAAAGATATACGACAAGGGCGTGCAGATGAGCGGCGACGGCGTTTATCAGCTGCTCGTGAGCTATCGTTCCGGCGACATGTGGGCGCCTCGAGTGGAGCAAGTGGAAGCTCTGAAGCTGGAAGCGGCTTATTTCGTCGATTGCATTTTGAACGATCAAAAACCCTTTAACGATGGAGCTGCGGGACTGCACGTCGTACAAGTCTTGGAAGCCGCCGACCAATCGCTGCAACAAAGAGGCAAAGTCATCAAGCTCTAGAATTTCCCAGTATCTGCTTAAGCTCGCCTGAATCTTAAATAAAGGAAGAATTCAAGCATGGACCAGTACTTGTGTGTAGCGCCGGACGTCAAACTTGGCAAGAACGTAAAACTATCAAAGTTCATTAACTTATATGGCTGTGAAATAGGCGACGACACGAAAATTGGGGCTTTCGTGGAAATTCAGAAGAATTCGAAGATCGGCAAGAATTGCAAAGTTTCAAGCCACACGTTTATATGCGAAGGCGTGACCCTTGAAGACGGCGTGTTTGTGGGTCACGGCGTCGTTTTCATCAACGATTCCTATCCGCGCGCAACTACAGAAGAAGGGCAGTTGCAAACCGAACAGGATTGGAAAGTGGAAAAGACCCTGGTGAAGGCACGCGCCTCCATCGGTTCGGGCTCCACCATCCTTTCCAAGGTTGTTATCGGCGAGAATGCGATTGTTGGCGCAGGAAGCGTGGTCACCAAAGACGTTCCCAACGACACTATCGTAGCCGGCAATCCTGCGCGAGTGCTGCGCCACATCACGCGAGAAAAGACAACTGTATAGCAACCGGACGAATATGGCGGCGGATGGAATCGCTGCGATGAATTTTTCGTGTCAGAAGTAATTTACTAAGGAATCGAGGAACGTTTATGTCCCTTACCGATAAAATCCCGTTTTTAGACCTGGTTACCCCTCATATGGAGCTCGAGCCTGAGCTGACTGCGGTGTTCCACAAGGTTTTAAGCACCGCTGGTTTCGTCGGCGGTCCGATGGTAGAGAACTTCGAAAAGGCTTTTGCCGCATTTTGCGATGCGAAGAATTGCGTGGGTGTAGCAAGCGGAACCGATGCGGTCCGCTTTGCCTTGACGGCCGCCGGCGTGCAACCCGGAGACATCGTGGTTACCGTTCCGCATACGTTTATTGCCACCACGGAAGCCATTAGTCAGGCCGGAGCGCGTCCCGATTTTATCGATATCGACGAGCGCACGTATTCGATGGACGTCGCCAACTTGCGCGAATACCTCGAACGGGAATGTTATCTTGACCGCGAGACGGGAAAACCGTACCACAGAAAGTTTCGCGCACCCGTCACGGCAGTGGTGCCTGTCCACATCTATGGTCAGTGCGCGGATATGGATCCCATCCTGGAGCTGGCTCGCCGCTACAACTTGATTGTTGTGGAAGACGCTTGCCAAGCTCACGGCGCGGAGTATTTCTCGCAGAAAGAAAATCGCTGGAGGAAAGCGGGCTCCATGGGTCACGCTGCAGCTTTTAGTTTTTATCCAGGAAAGAATCTAGGCGCTTGCGGAGAAGCCGGCGCGATCACCACCAATAGTGACGCAATGGCGCGCACGATGCGCATTCTGCGCGACCACGGCCAGTCAAAAAAGTATTACCACGACATGGAAGGATATAACGGGCGTCTGGACTCGCTACAAGCGGGCCTACTTAGCGTAAAACTCCAACATTTGGCGGAGTGGAATCGGAAACGACAGGAAGCAGCGGCTCGTTACGACAAGATGCTGGCATCGTTGGATGGCGTAGTTGCGCCATATCAGCCTACCTGGTCGCGCCCGGTCCATCATCTGTATGTGGTGCGAGTGTCGGATCGCGACGGCTTGCAGAAGCGCCTAGCTGAAGCCAAGATCGATACCGGTATTCACTATCCTATTCCGCTTCATTTGCAAAAAGCCTACGAAACGTTTGGTTTCAGAAAAGGTGACTTCCCGGTCACCGAAAAAATTGCTTTGGAGATCCTCTCTCTTCCCATGTATCCGCAACTTCAGCCCGCGGCGCAGGAGCGCGTCGTTCAGAAGATCCAGGAATTTGCCTCCGTCGGCGTCCTCCGTTAGGCATGTTTTTCCTAATATAATCAACGCAGCCTGGGGCTTCGCGGAGGGGGCGAGGTCGGGGCGCGAGCCCACTCGGTGCACGGCAGTACCATTACTAGGACTCCGCATTCGAACTCGGTCGGACAGACTTCAGGTATCTCCGGCGCTGTTCTACACATCTAGTTTGGTGGGGAATTCACCGCCAACGATAGTCGACGAGGAACGAATAAATTTTCGCCAGCTTAATCGAACGAGACCATCAAGGAGGTTCAGCGGTGAAGCAAGAAAATAGTGTTGTTGTGGTGGGGCTCGGAGAAGTGGGCCGGCCCCTGCTCGAACTTCTCTCCAAGCATTACAAGACCGTGGGAGTAGATCTCGTGCTGCCGGAACACTCCGTGGGGAAAGTGGACGTCTTGCACGTCTGCTACCCGTTTGAGATCAAAGATTTTGTGGGCGAGACCGCGCGTTACATTGATTTATTTAAGCCGACATTGACGATTATCAATAGCACCGTCGCAATCGGGACCACTCGAGCGGTAGCAGCGCGAACTGGGACGGCTTTGGCGCACAGTCCCGTACGCGGGAAGCATGTGCGAATGTTGCACGAGTTGGAAACCTATACGAAATTTATAGGGCCCATCGACGCTGCCAGTGGCAAGCTTGCAGCGGAACATTTTCAAGGGGCGGGTCTGAAAACGAAGGTCTTGGCGGCTCCGGAAGCGACCGAGTTGGCGAAGTTGACGGAGACCACGTACTTCGGCTTGTTGATCTCCTGGGCGCAAGAGCTTGAGAGATATTGCCAGAAAACGGGACAGTCGTACGATGAAATTTGGAGCATTTACGAAGAGATCGGATTTTTCCCCAAGACCAAATACTTTCCGGGGGTTATCGGCGGCCACTGCGTCATGCCGAATATTGAGCTTTTGTTAAAGTTCGATGATTCATCGCTTTTGAGGGCCATCCAGACCTCAAATCGTGCGAAAATCGAGCGTGAATCGCGCAAAAAGCAGGATGAGCAGAAGGTAGAGACCACCCGCTCCAGGGGTTGAACACGGAACTCAGCGACTGCGGGTCTGGTCACCGCGTCTAAATAACTGTAAACGATATATCAATGACAAGTTCTACGATGACGCAAACGACGACTACCACGTCGCTTGAAAGCTCGCCTACCGCGGCCGTAAAGAGGCTTGCCGGGAAACGTGTGGCGATGGTCACATTTTCCTCTTATCCGTTCGACCCTCGCCCGCGGCGGTCTATAGATGCGCTATTAGCAGAAGGCGCTACGGTGGATCTAATTTGCCTCGGTAATAAGAACGATGCCAAGGGTGTAGTGCCCGTGGGCGTGAAAGTATTCCGCGTACCACTGAAACATCCTCGTCGTGGGAAATTCGAATATGCGATTCGGTATGGGACGTTCATCCTCATTTCGTCCCTGGCCTTTGCCCTTCGATCACTGGGCCGCCGCTATGACTTAGTTTACGTACACAATATGCCCGACATTCTCGTGGCAAGTTCTCTGATACCTAAGATGTTGGGAGCCAAGGTGGTACTGGATTTACACGACCCGATGCCCGAACTAATGATGACGATTTTTCGCACACCTGAAGACAATAGAAGCGTGCGGATGATGAAGCGCCTTGAAAGATGGAGCATCGCGCGGACAGATTTGGCGGTCACGGTTAATGTCGCGTGCAAACGAATCTTTTCCTCGCGCAGTTGCCCGGCGGAAAAGATTGCTGTGGTTATGAACGCCCCGGACGGCCAGATTTTTCCTTTCCGAGAGGCACGATTGAGCGTATCGCCAAAGCAAGGCAGTGATCGGCCCTTCGTTATCATGTACCACGGCTCTATTGTGGAGCGGAACGGATTGGACCTCGCTCTCGATGCGCTTGCGCGAGTTCGAGAGACTATACCGGGCGCGGAATTGCGTGTCTTTGGTTCGCGAACCGCCTTCCTGGATCTGGTGATGGATAAAGCCCAAAGTATGGGGCTACAAGATAAAATCCGGTTTATGGGCCCTCGGCGCCTGGAAGAGCTCGTAACCGAAATCGAGAAGTGCGACTTGGGGATTATCCCGAACCAGCGAAATCCGTTTACGGATATCAATACGCCTACTCGCGTTTTCGAGTATCTGGCCATGGGCAAACCGGTGATTGCTCCCTCTACGCAGGGCATACTGGATTATTTCGACAAAGATTCTCTTCTATTTTTCGAGCCCGGCAACGCCGCAGAGCTGGCGCAACAGATCGAATATGCGTTCTTCCATCCGCGTGAAGTTCTGGAAATAGCCCGAAAAGGGCAAGAGGTCTTCGTGGAACACACCTGGGACCGCGAACGAGAAACCCTGGTCGACTGTGTAAGCGCGCTTTTTAATTAGCCGTCGGAACCTCCACAATAGCCACTCTTATTGTGCTTCACGCAGGTCTGGTTTAGTAGAGACAACGTTCTAACTTCGGAACTCCACAGTTCTCATGAAACAAATCGCATTGGTAACCGGTGCAGAGGGCTTCATTGGCTCTCACCTGGTCAATTTTCTGTCCGCGGACGGCTGGAAGGTGATTGGTGCATATCTTAACCAGGGCCCTGCCACTTCGGCTGAGCTTCCGAATGTGCGTTTTGAGCAGTGTGATCTCCGGAACGGCCAGCGCATCTCGCAAATCTTGAATGAACATCAGCCGACGCACATATTTCATTTAGGGGCGCAGAGCCTACCAACGTTGTCATGGTCCAATCCGGTGGAGACCTTCGAGTCGAATATCATGGGTTCGCTACACTTGTTCGAGGCCGTGCGTCATGCAAAAAAGCCTGCTACGGTGGTCTCCGCTTGTTCGAGCGCTGAATATGGACACGTTCCCCCGGCTGCTATTCCAGTCACTGAAGAGCAACCGTTTCGGCCATTACATCCGTATGGCATCAGCAAAGTTTGTTTGGATTTGCTGGCGCGGGAGTATTTCCTGGATTACAAAATCCCAGCTATCAATTTGCGGCTCTTTAATACCACTGGGCCGGGTAAGACCAGCGATGCGCCCTCGGACTTCGTACGTCAGTTAGTTCGAATTAAGAAGGGCCTGCAGCCACCGGTCATAGAAGTCGGGAATCTGAAACCCCACCGCGCGTTTCTAGATGTTGATGACACTGTTCGTGGCTTTTACCTCGCTGCACTAAAAGGGAAACATGGCGAGGCTTACAACCTGTGCGCCACCAAGACCCATGAAATTGGTGAGCTATTGCGCACGGCCATACGCCTATCTGGAGTGAAAGCGGAAATACGACCCGTGCCGCGTTTGATGCGTCCTTCCGACGAGAAAATTATTTTCGGCAGCACTCGCAAGATTCGTAGGGATACAGGTTGGAAACCGCTGAAGTCGATCGAGCAGACCTTGAAGTCCATGCTGGAGTATTGGGACGCGAATATGTAAACGCCGGCATGTTGCGGCGTTTAATTGATCAAACGCGTAGTCAAAATGAACCCTTTCAAAATGACTCCCGCGCGACTGGATGCTGACCTTCAAGATATACCGGCCGTCCTGCTTGTTGGCGGAATGGGTACACGTCTGCGATCTGTTCTGCCGTCGACACCCAAACCGTTGGCCCGGGTTGGAAATCTGCCTTTCCTGCAGCTCTTGGTTCTGCAGCTTCGCTCACAAGGCATTCGGCGCATCGTAATGTGCACCGGTCATCTTGCCGAGCAGATCGAAAAAGAATTCGGCGACGGCCACAAGTGGGATGTTGGGATTGATTATTCGAAGGAATTGAAGCCGCTTGGAACCGCGGGAGCAGTGAAACTCGCCGAGCGCTATCTTCAAAATGCTTCCGACTTCCTAGTTATGAACGGCGATTCATTTCTAGAACTTGATTTTCGAGAGTTCATCCGCTTTCATCGGGAGCGCGGCGGTTTGATCAGCATGGCGGTTCGCAGAGTTCACGACGCGGCGCGATACGGAAGCGTTCAACTCGACGCAAATCGGCGAGTGCTTGGGTTCCGCGAGAAAACGAGTGACTCGGTTCCCGGCATGGTAAATGGCGGCGTGTATGTGTTCAACCATTCCATCCTGAAGCAAATTCCTGAAGGACCGGCTAGCTTAGAACGGGATATATTTCCGCAGGCACTCGAACGCGGGGTCTACGCACTCGATCAGCAAGGCATGTTTATAGACATTGGGACGCCTGAAGATTACGCGAGAGCCCAAACGCTCGCTGAGAATCTTTACCAGGCAGCCTCATCTAAATCGTAAATTGACAAAAGGCCTACGTTGTATGAGCAAAGCAGTCTTTTTGGATCGCGACGGCGTTATCAATCAGAAGCCCCCCGAGGGCGACTACGTAACTCGCTGGGAGGATTTTCATATCCTTCCAGGAGTGGCAGAAGGCGTTGCTCTGCTAAACCGAGCCGGATTTACCGTAATTGTCGTTACCAATCAGCGCTGCATCGCGAAAGGTCTGCTGACCGTGGTTGAGTTGGAGAACATGCACCAAAGAATGACTGAACTCCTCGCCGGGTCCGGTGCAATCATTGATGGGACTTTTTACTGCCCGCACGAAATCGAGCCTGTCTGTGAGTGTCGCAAACCCGCGCCGGCAATGTTGCTAAAAGCGGCGAGCTTGCACGGGATTGATTTATCAGCATCCTGGATGATTGGCGATTCCGACATCGATATACAGGCCGGCGTAAATGCGGGCTGCAAAACAGTCCGGCTGATAGAAGGGGTCGAAGCGCCAGACAACGCGAAGCGCGCTTCTGGCTCAACAACTCACGCGGATATCATTGCGCGGTCATTTTTAGAGGCTATTCGCCGGATATTCGAACGGGAGGGAGTCGCCATCGACTCGTTTTCCAGTACACCTACGGCGATATAGAACTTAAATTCTCGACGAGACATGACAGTCCACATGAACAAAAGGAAACGAACCGCATGATAACAACGCGCACTCCTATGCGTATTTCATTCTTCGGCGGCGGCACCGATTATCCGATTTGGTTTCGCGAGTTCGGCGGCTCGGTGCTGTCCACCGCTATTGATAAGAGTTGCTACATTACTTGCCGGCGTCTTCCGCCGTTTTTCGAATACCACAGCCGCATTTCGTACTCGAGAATCGAAAACGTCAATGAAAACAACGCGATTGAACATCCCTCTGTCCGTGGATGTTTACAGTATATGGGCGTTGACGAAGGAGTTGAGATTCACCACGTAGCCGATCTTCCCGCCCGCACCGGCTTGGGTACGAGTTCGGCATTTACAGTAGGGCTTTTGTTGGGTCTGTACGCGCTGCGGGATCAGATGCGCAACAAGCACGCACTCGCTTCCGACGCAATCCACGTGGAGCAGGAAGTGATCAAAGAGGCGGTTGGCTCACAGGACCAAATTAGCGCCGCCTACGGCGGATTTAATCGCATCAACTTTAATACCGACGGAAGTTTCGAGGTCAAGCCGATCATAACTTCCCCAGACAGATTGGCTGCACTGCAGCAAAACTGTGCGCTCTACTTCACGGGATTTTCGAGAATAGCTGCGGAGATTGCTAAAGAGCAGATCAGACTGACGCCGCAGCGAAAGAATGAGCTAGAGCGGATGCGTCAGATGGTGGATGAAGCCGAAGCTATCGTAACAAATCCGAATCGCCCTATAGATGAATTTGGACATTTGTTGCATGAATGCTGGCATTGAATGCATAAACTTTCGCAGCGAAATTTCGTTCACGCCGTACGGGAAGATTTACTAATTCTAACCAGTCATATTTCGCAGCATATTTTTCTACAATGCTTCCTGTGTCGTCCGTGGACCCGTCGTTCACAATCACCCATTTTTGGGGTAGGACGGTCTGACAAACCATCGTTTGGATGGTCTTCTCGATGAATGCCGCTTCGTTTCGGGCAGGGGTGACCACAACATAGGGTGGAAAAGAGGCCCGTTGACTCATGTTATCCTCGACCATCGTTTTGCTAGACCAGTTTATTCTGCTGAAACTGCACAGCAGATCTCGCGATTCAATTCTTTACCGTGCTAGTTAACCCCAGGGCGTGGCTGGGCATACACTTCAGAGCGTTCGATGGTAAGCGACTCGTCGTACTTTTCTTCCGGCTCGTAAACAACCACATGGCTACCGCGATCC
>JABDEK010000097.1 GCA_013287135.1 Acidobacteriota bacterium
TCGCCTCCTTGACCTTCTTCACTTCAGACGAGTTTCTTAGACTAAAGTTGCAGAAGAAGTGGGTTTTTCAACAAGCTGTTAGTCGGATAACGTAAAGTGAAGTGATACTTTATTTGTCCGGTTTGTGCTGCCGTTTCTCCACCGGAAAGCTCCGCGTTTGGTGTCTCAGTGGGTTGAGACGACGGCTGGGCACTCAGCGATTTGAGCGTTTTTGTCGCCGAACACATCATGCCTTATTTTCAAAATAGAGCATCCCAGCGTCACTAAGGAATCGGGGTATGGCTGATTTTTTTTCCGTGCGGACGCCGGAGAAAAGGACGCGACTTCAATGCTCTGTATGCCCTTTGCGCGTGGAAGCTTGATGTCCCATTCCATCCAGGAATCGATTACAAAATGCATGAGTTCATATCGCTTTTTGACATCCAAAAACTCTCACGTAGACAGATGGAATTTTCTTGCCTACCGTGAAGTGATAGTTCATCACTTCAAGAATGACCTTCTGACCGCGTCCAGCCTTACGATTTTCCGACGCAGCAGTCATGCCTTCTCTTTGCGCCAAGAGGAGAGTCGAGCCTACGATAAATAGCGTCATCAGCATAGGCGAACAGTGCCTCTTGATTGCAGCATTTGCGTGAGAACTCAACTCCCTCGGCGCGATATTATCGCAAATTGGTTTGTCCAACTGCTTCCTTCTTACCAGTCTCCCGGCCGGAGGGTACCAAACTTGCGCATTGTTGATGCATCGATGTGATGTGCCTGCCGCAGAATTCTTTGGATTCCGTCCAATTCGGCACTGCTCATCCGTATTTGATTGTTATCGTCCCAAATTTCTGCGGTGTGTTTGTTCACACTGAAATACCCAATGGTAGTAGACCCTTGAATGTTCGCGCGCTTTGAATTGAATACTTGGAATGTATAAAAGTCCTGTTGGTTCAGTTCTTGATTGGTTTGAAGTTCCGACCCGATGTCCATTCCCTGATTTCTAAGATCTCGCCCCTGCGGCAAAAGATAGATGAGTATTTCGCCTTCGTAGAGAGCAATCGGCTCAGGCGAAGATGAGGTCTGAGAAGGCTGGCTGACAGCTTTCTTCGGAATTACGAGCGAGAGAATCGCTAAGATGCAAAGTAAAAGAACGGTTCTTCTCTTCATCATCGGTTCACCTCACAGAGATTCCGACGAATCTAAGATAGTTGGAGACGTGATGCAATGAACGAATATTCTGGGCAAAGTCGGATTACCGAAGAAGTGAAGTGATACTTTATTTGTCCGGTTTGCACTAACCTATTAGCTAACGGGAATCCCTATTCTAGATAGCCATCCATCTGGATTCCGAATCGTTGACTTGCCATCCGGCTCAACCTTAAGATGAGCGCCAAATGACTGATTCGCAGTCACTCGCTGGTCGCACCGTCTCTCACTATCGCATTGTAGAGAAGCTCGGCGGCGGCGGGATGGGTGTCGTTTATAAAGCGGAGGACACCAAGCTTCACCGATCCGTTGCCTTGAAGTTCCTTCCTGACGGGTTCGCTCCAGACTCACAAGCTCTGAGCCGCTTCAATCGTGAGGCGCAAGCGGCATCTGCCCTGAACCATCCCAATATTTGTACCATCTACGAAATCGGCGAACACAACGGACAGCCTTTCATTGCGATGGAGTGTCTCGATGGGCAGACACTGAAGCAGCGAATATCCGGGAAGCCGCTGCCACCGGAGCAAGTGCTCGATTTGGCGATCGAAATTGCAGACGCACTGGATGCGGCGCAGGCCAAAGGAATCATTCACCGCGACATCAAGCCTGCGAACATTTTTGTCACTCAGTCAGGCCACGCCAAGATCCTCGACTTCGGGCTGGCGAAAATGGCGGGCAAACCCGCCTCGGCTGCAAGCGATTCGGTAACGATCTCGGTCGATTCTGATCCCTCACAACTGACGAGCGAGGGCGCCTTGTTGGGTACGGTGGCTTATATGTCGCCCGAACAGGTGACAGCCAAGGAGTTGGATGCCCGGAGCGACTTGTTCTCTTACGGGGCGGTGCTGTACGAGATGGCCACGGGCAAGCTGCCGTTCGAAGGGGCGAGTGCCGGGGAAATATGCGGTGCGATTCTTCACCAGAAACCGGTTCCGCCATCACAAATCAATGCACACGTCGCGCCGGCACTGGAAGCAGTGATCCTCAAGGCGCTGGAGAAGGACCGCAGCCTGCGTTACCAGCACGCCGCCGACATACGTGCGGATCTGCAGAGACTGAAGCGCGACTCAGAGCCGGCAAGATTAACAGCGACGCAGAGCCCGAGCGGAGCGAAAACGACTCTGCGTTCTCGTCCGGGCATCCGCAGATGGCTGATTTTGGCGACGGCCTTTGTGATCCTCGTCATAACCTGTGTTGGCATCTACAAATACCGTTCCCGGTCGGTTCTGCCCGTGAATGGCCGCGTGCCGCTGTACGTCGCCGAGTTTACCAACTCCACCGATGACGACGTCTTCGACGATGTGCTGCGCGACATCGTAGCCAACGAATTGAATCGCTCCCCGGCAGTTCAAGTTGTGGATTCCTCCACAGACGACCTCGTGCATTTGTTGCAAAGCGCAGGAAAGAGTCCGGACGAACGCTTTACTGCCGAACTCGCCAGGCAACTATGCGAACGCAATAAGGGGAGGTTTTTCACGGATGGAGAAATCAAGCCGCAGGGCAACGATTATGTGCTCGATATCTCCGTACGAGAATGCGACTCGGGGCAGATTGTGGCTCAACAAGACGGCGAGGCCAGGAACAAAGATGACGCGATGCTTGCGGTGGGTGAGCTTGCTGCAGCATCCCGCCTCCAGCTCTCCGGCAAGTCCGCCAGCTCTGGTGGCAACACACCAGCACCTTTACCAACCACTTCGTTGCAAGCCTACAAGGCTTATCTGTTAGGCCGTAATCTTCTCCACTTAAACCAACTCCAGCAGAGTGCTGCGATGCTCCGCCGCGCGACCGAACTTGATCCTAATTTTGCACATGCCTGGCAGACTCTGTGGTTTGCGGATTACAACCTACGCGAAAGAAAGCGATCAGCGGACGATCTTAAGCACGCCTTCGCTTTACGCGAAAAGCTCCCCGACAACGAAAAGGCAAGCGTCGAGGCGCGTTATTACTTGGACGTTACCGGAGAGATCTATAAGGCGGTTGAAATTTTGCAAACCTGGAAAAAACTGCAGCCGAACGAGTTTCAACCCCGCAATATGCTGGGCGTGACCTATGAAGACCTCGGCCTGTACGAAAAGGCAACCGATGAGCTTCGTAAGAACGCAGACCTTTTCCCCACCTCTCCTCTCGCGATCTCCAATTTGGCAGTCGTCCTGCGCGTGCGAGGCCGCTACGACGAAGCAGAAGCTATCCTCCGGATCATTCCGGCCGGTCAGGCGATAAGTCCTCATGACCACGCAGAGCGCTACCAACTGGCAATGTTGCAGAGCGATCAAGCGACGCTCGAAAAAGAGCGGAAGGGGATGGAACAAAACGCCGACGATCCATCTGTGCTCTTGTTCTTGGCGATGATCGATCTCTACGACGGGCACCTGGAGAGCGCCCGCCAACGGGCACAACACGGTGTGAACATGTCGGTCGGGTCTGGCTTGTCGGAGTCCGCGGCTCTCGCGCTCGTCGATCTCGCACGAGGTGAAGCTCTGTACGGTCAGGGCTCGGTTGCTGGCAAGACCCTCAGCCAGGCGCTCCAGTTGTCCGATGCAAAGGAAATCAAACAAGGCGCAGCCAGAGTCATGGTTCTCAACGGCCAGGAACGCGAGGCCCAGAAGATCATCAATGACCTGGTTCACGAGTATCCGACCGATACGTTTCTGAATGAATTGGATGCGCCTCTTGTCCTCGCCGGTTCCCAGCTAAGTTTTGGTCAGGCTGACGCCGGCTTGCGCACCCTTGATCGGGCAAAACCCTTCGAGTTCGGCAAGGTGGCGGGGTTCTTTCCAGACTACATCCGTGCCCTGACTTACCTTCGCCTCCGGCGCCTTGAAGACGCCGTCGGGGAATTCAGCGCGGTTCTGGCGCATCGGGGAGTGTCACCCTTGAGCCCCATGTTGGCTGTATCGCAACTGGGCTTGGCCCGTGCGTATGCAATGCAGAAAGACGTTGCCAAAAGCCGCGCAGCCTATAAGACCTTTTTCGCAGGGTGGAAAGACGCCGACTCGGACCTCCCCGTTCTGAGACAAGCCAAGGCCGAGTATGCGAAGTTGCAATAACGTGTTGCTGCACACGATCCACTTTTGATTCCCAACGAACGATCTTCTAACTATCCTGTCCTAGTGCGTTAATCAGACTTGAGAACACGCGCTGCAAGATGGTCACTAACCGCCACGTAGCTCGGAATTGCAGCTTGATGTGGCTGCATCTTCCACAGGCGTTCCAGTACTACCCGTACGCGATTACAACTCAAATGTATCTTGACTTGATTTATTTGCGGACGCAGACTCCTCGCACTGAACATTCATCCACCAAAGTGCGAGTTTATGAGGGCTTGCTTCAGCAATCTTCGTATAATCCGTTGCTTTTCGCGTGCTTGGGCGTTCACCGGGCCTTCACCAACAAATCAGATGGTGTGCATTGACTCGAATCTAGTTATTAGCTAAAGCTTAGCCCAGCTCCGGCATTTGAACCCAATGGGACTGTCTTTCGCCTTCATGCTTTCAGCGGGCCGGGCCACGAAACAAAAAGGAGAAAACGTGAAACCTAAAATTTGGGCCCTTCCCCTAGCGTGTCTGGCAGTTTTCGCGTTGTCCGTCGGATCTGCTCTCGCGCAGCAGGATGCAACAGCTCCGCGTCCTCCCATGCTGCACTACTCTCCCGACCAATCGGCAACAGTAAAGGCACCGACGCCTGACGCATCAGCCGCCGCCAGTTCGCAGCTCAAAACGAGAAGCAACACTAGTCCCGACGCAACCGATACTTGCAGCTACACTTTCACTTCCGGCAGCGGCTATTCTTATCTACAGTTCTGTGTAACCGTGAATGGCAACATTACCGAGTTTCAAAGCCCGGTGGACGTCGAGCAACTCAGCCCCGGGGGCTCCTCTGCCTATGAAGGCTACGGCATCTGTGACATAACAAACGCAAACACAGCATATTGGGACTATGCAGGAAACGGGGATAGCGGAAACTGGAACCCGCCGATTAAGCTTTCGCAGAATGCAACCTCTGTCAAAATCGAGCGGACCACCAGCGACGGAGCATGGACTCTGACCCAGATATTCACCTCGATACCGGGCACCAATCCGTATGCCAAGATTACGATGGAGCTAAAGAACAATTCAGGCGAGGCCAAGAAGGTCCTGCTCCTACGCTATGCCAACGCCGTTCCCTATACCGGCAACCCATACTTGGAGAACTACGGCGGAACCTACGAAAGCGCATGGGGTTGGGATGCGTACGGTTTGATACTCCAGGATGTTGGAATCCCTGCTCCGAGTTCCATACCCTGGTTAGAAACAGCCTTTGCAATTAACACTTTCGCTGGCCCAGCTCCTTGCAACAGCGGGGCGAATTATGAAGCAGTGATAGTCGACGGCTCGGGCTCATTGGTGAATCAAGTTACCTTCACGGGTCTAAACAAAAACGAGACCGTCACCGTCAACAAAAAGTACATGCAGTTCTAAAGTAGGGCACGGCACGCCGTGCAAAAGAGCGAGCCAGGCAACTGGCTCGCTTTTCTCATTTCTGCTTGCACACAACTCCAGCGGATGCATTGCTAACGCGGCGTGACGCATTTTGTATTTTTCCCCAATGAATTTAACTTGATTAAGTCGGGTAACCGGACGACTCCCAACCAACGTTAATCGGGACTAGGACAATTCTGGCACGAGTGGTGAAACGGGTAGTTTACCTTCGTTTCGGTGTTGTAGGTTTTAGCACTGATTTTGAAGAGCACATGGTTGGGCAAGCGATTTGGGTCGTCATCAAGGTCTTTCTTCGTGTCTTCCGCGGGTATAAGAATCCCAGCCGCGGCATCGTCAGATGTCCTAGTCCCGATTAACGTTGGTTGGGAATCGTATGGCACTTGTAATTGCCAAGAAGACCTTGCCATGATGCTTATTCTCGATTGCCTGATCCGAGGTTTTCTTGGGGTCTGTAGGGCTGCACGTAATCACATCGCCGGTTTGCTGCCAGCGGCCGTCATCTCTCGGAAAAATGCCCATGTGTTCGCGGTCGATGACCTTGTACCGACGGTCAGCCGCGAGCTTTAAATATGTCGCTCCCCATCAAACTCCTTCTGTTGATGATCTTTGAGGTAGGCTCCATTTCCCAGGCATCGTAGGTATGCCCCGGGGGAAAGCTAAGGAATTATGCCGGGCGTCGACCTTGCCCTTATCACGAGCGAACTTTGTAGAGCGAATACCCAAATAAGAGTCGTAAAGTTTCGGCTATACTTGCGTTACTTGGCAGCTTGACTAACAGCCACACCATCTCGAGGAGAAAAATGTGAGCTTGAAGATTGTTGCGGCGGCGCTTGCGCTTTCAGTCTTCGCGGGGACAAGTTTGTTCGCACAAGAGCAGACGCCGCCCGGGCAGTCTGAGGGACAACCGTCTTCTTCGCAGGATCCCTCGGCGCAAGGCTCGGGCGAGTCGGGCGCTCCGCGTTCAATTCGTGTTGGCGGAAATGTGGCGCAAGCAAATCTTATATACCAAGTGGCACCGGTGTATCCGCCTATTGCCAAGGCGGCGCATATCAGCGGTACGGTCGTGCTTCATGCGATTATTGGCAAGGACGGGACCATACAAGACTTGCAATACGTCTCGGGGCCTCCGCTGCTGATGAAGTCTGCCATGGATGCCGTGCGGCAGTGGAGATACAAGCCGACTGTGATCAACGGCAATCCGGTTGAAGTGGATACCACGATAACTGTGATTTTCACCCTGGGTGGCTCAAACGCTGCAGCGCCAGACACGGAAGTGCCAAACGCTACAGCGCCGGGAGCGCCGCCAACAAGTCAGAGATCACAGGACTCAAAAGCGTGGCCAGAAATAGTTCAATCCGTTCCGCCGATCACTCATCCGGCCCCGATTTATCCTACCGATGCAAAAGAGAAACATATCGAGGGTATTGTCGTGGTCCTCGCCACGATCAGCGAGAGCGGATCGGTGAAAAAACTAGAGATCGAGAGTGGGCCTCCGGAACTGGCAGATGCTGCCAAGGACGCAGTCAGAAGGTGGCAATTCAGGCCGATAGAGGTAAACGACTCCCAAGTTGAAACCCAAAGACGGATCGCTGTTCTGTTTTCTCTGACCAAGAACAACTACAAGCTGACAGCGACGAGCTTTGATCCTATCGCAGCTGAAGCGATTGCATCCACCGAAGATGCTCCGCCGCTGAAACATCCAGCGGCGTCCAGGTCGGGCCAGCCGGCAGTCCCGGATACGCTAGATGGAATACAGAAGCAGACCCAGGAAGTATTCGACGCCTGGCGCGCTGGCGATAAGGCCAAATTTCAAAGTCTTCTGGATGGATTCGCAGTCGAAGATCCGCAGCAATGGCTGGACGCAACTTTTGGAGCAGATAAGAGCGCTGCTCTTGTGCCGCAGTACGAAATTAGTCTGGAAAAGTTCAAGCAGCATATGGCGCGAGTCGCAGGATACTGGGAGAAATCCAAAACATCTTTCCTACAGGTTGAAACTTCCGTAACGCCAAATCCACCGGAAGAAGCCGGCCAACCTGACGGGCCACCTGTACCCAAGAAACCTTTGGATATAGAGAATTTTCGATTTTACGTGAGGACAGGGCAGGTAGATCCAGGCGATTGGGTGTTCTCATTTGTTTACGTTAATGGTGCATTTCGGATCGTTGGTGGGACGCACACTTTCTGGAACGAGAGCTGGAGGAACGAACGGAGTGACGGTCGGGTAATCTTCACCAAGCTGCTGAACACGACGCCGACCGCTCCGATCGACCGTTCGCAAGAGCCGTTCATATACGAACAAGTGCGCGGAAAGATGCGGTATGAAAATGACGGCACTGGCATGCGAGAAATAACGGCGCGAATGCGCGTTCAGACTCCGGCTGGACTCGCAAAAGCGGGGCAACTTATTTTTGATTACAACGCCGCGAATGAAAAGATTGAAATTCGTAGTGTGAAAGTAATAAAGCCGAACGGAAGCATCCTTACAACGGGCGCGAGCGCCGTGCAGGACTTGAGCGCGCCGGTCGCACAAGAGGCACCGATGTACACAGACGCCCGGCAAAAGCACGTCACTGTGCCGGGGTTGGCGGTGGGGGATATCGTTGAATACGATGTTGTGACGACCACGTTCGAACCTTTGCTTCCGGGACAATTCTGGCAGACTTGGAACTTCGTTTCTAATGCCATCTCACTTGATGAGCAGGTGGACCTGGATGTCCCGCGCAATCGGCCGCTGAAAATCAAAGCTGCGCCGGGAATTGAGTCCAGCACGCATGACGAAGGGAACCGCCGCATCTATCACTGGGCCACTTCCACGCAAACGTATTTCGATCAGGTCGACTTGACGAAGAATTTCAAATTCGATGTAAAGACCATGCTCGAAGGTGTGAAGCCCCCTCCTGGCCGGACAATGATGTTCTCGACGTTCCAGTCGTGGGAGGAAATCGGGATCTGGTATTCGAACCTGGAGCGCGAACGGAGGGTGCCTACGGCGGAGGTACGGGCTCAGGCTGAGGAGATAGTTCGAGGCCAGACGAGCGATATGGAGAAAGTTCGCGCGCTCTACGAGTGGGTCTCGCGCAACATACGCTACGTAAGTCTTTCCTTCGGAGTGGGGCGCTACCAACCACACGCGGCAGCCGAAGTTTTGGAGAATCGCTACGGCGACTGCAAAGACAAGACCACGCTTCTGGAAGCATTGTTAGAGGCAGAAGGATTCCATGGACTTCCGGTTCTGATTAACTCAAAGGTGAACATCGATCCTGATGTTTCGACGCCACTGCAATTCGATCACGCAATTACTTTTATTTCCTTGAACGGCACGGATTATTGGCTGGATCCCACTATTGGTGTGGGTCCATTTGGATACTTGCTTCCACAGTTGCGGGGAGAGAGCGCTTTGGTGGCGAGTGGGGATGGCAAACACGGATTACGCAAGACGCCCGAGGATCTTCCGTATAACGTCGTCTATCAACTGAATGTCGACGGAAGCGTGAGCGAAAGCAAGGATATGGACATCAAGTTGAGCCTTGATACGCGAAGCGATCTAGAGGTTCTCTTGCGCATTTGGTTCACGCATCTCTCTCAAGGACAACTGACTGCGGTTTTGCAGAACATGCAAAAGGGTGCCAATGCGGCAGGAACGGCGAATCTTAAGCTTAGTGATTTGAAGGGAAGCGACGCGAGCGATACTCGAAATCCGTTTCACGTGGAGATTCGAATACGCGGCAATGTGCCAGACAGCAAGAAAGATGCTGCGGCGGCGAGTACAAACTCACGCCAACAGAACATGGAACAACTGCGGAGCTACCTGTCCTATTTACTTCCGACTTTGGGAGCCAAGTCCGATAGCGAAGACAAAACGGCTACGGAGGCTGTGAAGCCAGAGGTAGCAAGAGAATTTTCGTTAAATTTTGCTTTGACTTCCCCCGAGATCAAAAAACCGGCGCTCGACAAGCCCATTCACATCGATATTTCGAAGGATTTCGCGGAGTTCAAGGCAGACATTGTGCGGGACGGACAGGCTATCCGCGGCAAGGTACTCTTAAACCTTCGCACACGCGGAGTGCCTGCAGGCAAATCTGACGAATATGCGGCGTTTGTGACGGCGATAAGCGACTCTTTTGCGAGCCTATCATCAAAACCGGACAGTACTATTGCCGCCAAATCTGATTTTGTAGCCAATTCCGATACGAAGACAATCGCTCCAGTAACTACTTCTAAGAATTCTGATGTGCCATCCGTAGTGCACCGTCCGGAAGTGATCGATCTTTATAAGCAAGGACAGGACGAGGCCAAACAACACAATTATGCGAATGCGGTGGAGTCGTTCAATTCCGTTCTTAAGCTTGCGCCGCAATATCCGGAGGCGTGGCGCGAGCTCGGAAGAGCGCAGATGTACTTGCGAAACTATGTGGAAGCGGAAACTGCTTTCCGGAAATACTTAGCTTTGGCGCCGGACGACCGTTTAGCTTATATGAACATGGCGTGGGTCTTATCCGCTGAGAAAAAATACACCGAAGATGTGGAGATGCTCGAAAAACGAATCGCGGACTCGCCCAATGATGGGGATGCGAATGCGCGTTTGGGAGAGGCCTATCTGGCCTTGCATGAGCCTGAGAAGGCGCTGCCCGTGCTCCAAAAGGCGGTGTCGATCTATCCCAAATATAGGTATCCACAGTTCAATCTAGCTCGCGCTTACTTGCAAATGCATCAGGACGATAGCGCTGCGGCGGAGTTTCAACGCGCAATCAAGCTTGACGATACCAGCAACACGCGGAACAGCGCGGCTTACGAGTTGGCGGAGGCGAATACTCACTTGGAAATAGCGGCGATGTGGGCCAATGATGCGATTGACGCGGTGGAATTGGAGTTGAATCAGGCGAAGCTTCCAATACAGTCAGCAACCATGCCCCGCGTAAGCCAACTAGCAGCATACTGGGATACGATGGCGTGGATAAGATTTCAGCAAGGCGACTTGAATACGGCTGAGAAATATATCCGAGCCACCACCGAATTGGCCGACGATTCCACCGTTCTGATGCACCTTGGTAAAATCTATGAGGCACAAAAACGGCAGGAACAGGCCATCGAAGCTTATGCAGAAGCCCTTGCCAGCGTTCCCGCGACACGCGAGGTGGACGAAGACGAAAAGGAAGCGCGCGCTAGATTGGTAGCACTGCTCGGAAACGAATCGCTCGTTGAAGGCAAAGTAAAACAATCACGCGCAAAGATTCGCGAGCGTCGGTCCGTAGTTATCCCGAATCCGGCAGGTCTCGAGGGAATCACACAGTACATTCTGATCGTTGGTCCGGGAGCAAAGGTGCTAGATCTTCTGGCGGTGAGTTCAGATGATTCGCTGATGGGACTGAAGGACGCTGTGCGGAGCGCCACAATGCCTCAGTCATTCCCTGACAATATGGCCCGGAAACTGCCGCGCGCCGGAACTCTATCTTGTCCGCGCGCAGAAGCGCCGTGCACCTTTACTTTCAGTTCGGCCGGTGCTGCATTGCAAGTTATTCCTGCTGATTAAAGAAACCGTTTGTTCAAAGCGCTCAGTGAACTGGAAGCGCTCGGGGTCATTGACCGCAGAATTCTGATCTCCCACGTCAACGGCAGAAATGCTCCAACGCTCTACCGGATCGGCGGCAGAGTCAAAATCCTCCCGGAAAAAGCCCGTCGCTACTACACCCTCGCTCACAAGCGAAAACCGCCGTCGATTCGGGCACGGAAAAAAAAGGGCGAGGTCCTCAAAAGAGGTACATAGAAGTAAAGATAGGGAAGGACCCCAGAACGAATAATGCGGGTGGCGTAACTTGTGTTGGGAGATCGGCGGCGGGGGTTTCTCCTAACACGCCGCCGAAAAATACCGCCGCCACCCTTCTCGCTTTCAGCGCTTTCGGGGTCGCCCGTCGTTTCGGCCATCAGCGATTCCAAAACGCCGTGCTGCGAAGGGCTGGTGAAATTAAGAACGGAAACGTTTTGGAGATCATGGAGCGCGTGATCGTCGATCTTCAAGATATGGGCGAGAAAGTTCCACCACCGTGGTACGACGCTAAGCACGCGCTGGAGAAAACAATTCAGTCGGCGGCGATCGAAGCCGAAGTAAATGTAGGATCGCAGTCAACTCAGCGCACATACACGGAGCCATTCAGTAGAAATGAACTCGAAACGTACTGCGCGGGGAACGTCACGAAGTTAGAACGGGCCGCCGAAAGGCTTCCTGCGATCGCGGAGCGATTGCGCGAGATCGCGCAGAGTCTGAGCGGCTGCGTGGCAGCGGCATACAACGAAGGAAAGTGCGATCTGGAAAGTCTGGAGCGCAAACTTACCGTGCCCGAAGAAAATGTTTCTACCTTGCTGGAACAAGAAGTGAGCGACGACCAACGATCGCAGATCCATCGAGAGATGGATAAATCTCTCCAACCTTATCGCGGGAGAATGTCCAGCGGGCAAATATCGCAACTCGAAAAGCAATATTTACAGAAACGCGTGTTCGAAGCGTTTGAAATTCCGCGGCTGAGTTTGTTTTACCTGACCTGATAGAACGCCTGGAATCGAAGCCCGCAACCCGCACGGTGAAAAGGACCAACGTTAGTTTGTCTACCTCGCTACCTCGCTGTCTCTAGTTGTTTCAAGAGTTCACGGTTCTTTACCCACTGGTAGTTGATGCAGCAACTCACCCCGTCGGCAACCCAATCTTCCGAACCGTCCTCTAGTCGTCGAACCATGAGGTGATAAAACTCAACGTCGAGTGCAAAGAAGTCTTGGTGAACGTATGCCACAAATCGCGAATCAGGTGACCAAAACAGGGCTGAGACGGCGCGCGTCTTATGGAACAGTTTTTTCTGTCCTTCACCGGATGGGTGAATGGCATAGTACGTTTCGCCACGGTGAAAAGCGATCCAGTCACCATCAGGAGACCATGTTGGGTTCAGTCCCTTCACAAGTTCCCGGATTTTGCCAGACGCGATGTCATAAATTTGAGTTGACCCTCCGTTCTCAAAGACGATTTGCTTGTCATCCGGAGACCAACATTGGGAATTGAAGTGCCACCGCTCGTCAACATTTGCTTGGATGAGCCGCGTATCTTTCGTGCTGACGTTCAGAACTACCATGTCGTTTGGACGGTGACCCCGCAAGTTCGTCAATGCTATCGATCGATTGTCGTGAGACCAGCAGAAATCGAGCGGAGCAATTCCCTGGTACTCTCTGGGATCGGAGCCGTCCACTCTAACGATGCCCAACATAAATCCGCCTGAACGATCTAACACGTTACCGGTCAACTTGCATGCCATCCGACGATACGGCGCCTGGTATCTTTGGTATTAGAAAAGGTACGTTAACGTTCTTAATCTTAGAGCGGTGATTGAAGGAAAGGGCACTGAGAGTGCCGTCATAAAATGCAATCGTCAAGCCTTCATCGCGTTGTTGGCGGATAATATTACTAAGAACGGAGCCTCCAGCCGGAGCCGGGCCTGCAATCGACGAGGGCGATAGCATTAAAAGA
>JABDEK010000098.1 GCA_013287135.1 Acidobacteriota bacterium
CCCCGACTTCCTGGAGCAACTTTACGTCGCCTCCCTGGCGATTTCCGAAACGAAAATTGTCGCCAACTAATATGGCTTTCGCCCGCAAAGCATCCACCAGAAATATTCTGGCAAAGTCTTCGGCGCTGACTTTTGCCAGTTCGGCGTCGAATTGCAGGACCATGGCGGCGTTGATCCCCATGGCGTCGAACGCAGCGAGACGCTGCTCAAGCGTCATGAGCAGGGTAGGAGCGGCTTCCGGCCGCAACACTCGCGTGGGATGCGGGTAGAACGTCAGCACCGCGCTTTCCAAATCATTTGCGCGCGCACGCTGCGTGACTCCGCTAAGAATTTTCTGATGACCGAGGTGGACTCCGTCAAAATTGCCGATGGTTACAATCGTCCGCTTGCGCGAGTTGCCAAATCTTTCGATCCACCCTTCGGCGGAGTAGGCGATATCTAGTCTCAGGGTCGGCGCAAGGCGCATGCGCTGCTTCTCCGTATCTGCGAGGGTCAAACCTGCACCTCGAATTTCAGGCCGTCGTAGGACAACTGAACTCCTTCCGGCAGTTTCGCATTCGCTTGCTCATGACCAAGGTCATGGCAGATGTGCGTGAACCACGCGCGCTTCGGTTTCAACTCATTCACCAGAGCACGGGATTGCTGGACGTTGGAATGCATTGGGTGCGGAGTGTAGCGCAAAGCGTCCAAAATAAAATCATCGAGTCCGTGCAAAAGCTCCTTGGATTTTTCGGACACGGAGCTGAAGTCGGTGAGATACGCAGCGTTGCCGAAGCGAAATCCGAGAACGGAGATGGGGCCGTGATGCGCGGGGACCGGAATAATTTTTAGGCCGAAAAGCTCGAAGGGACCATCGATCGTGTGCAGGTTCACGCGTGGAACGGAACTTTCCGTTGGAGCGGCGTCGAATATATATGCAAACTGCCTGCGTATGGTAGCCTGGGTTTCTTCAGAAGCGTAGATAGGGATCACGCCGCCTTGTTTCAAATTGTAAGGGCGAATATCGTCGAGGCCCAAAACGTGATCGGCGTGGCCGTGGGTGTAAAGGACTGCGTCGAGCCTATTCAGTTTTTCCCGCATGGCTTGGAAGCGGAAATCGGGCGTGGTGTCGATCACGACGTTATGACCGTTATAGGCGAGCAAGATGGAGGGTCGCGTGCGCTTATCGCGCGGGTCGGGTGATTCGCAAACCGCGCAATGGCAGGCTAGCGTTGGCACGCCCATGGAGGTGCCAGAGCCTAAGACAGTTAACTGGAGAGCTGGCATTTCGAAATGGCGCGCAGGAGTGGATTTCGATTCATCGCTGGAGGTTTTAAATCTACTGCGCTTCTTGGTTACAAACGCAAGACGCGATCCCCTAAGTTTATTACTTTCCCTTGGCTTTCTTGGCCATGGCGTCGGCAGCGGCTTTAGAGATCTCCATAAACGTCAGCTTCAAACTTCCCAGAACTTCGAGGAGGAGCTGATCGTCTTCCTTGGACAAATTGCCACGGGTTTTTTCGCGCAGAGCGTCCAGCATATCGATCACTTCTCGCGCACCTTCAAGATCGACGAAAGGCTGGCCAGTTCGCGGGTCGGCCATTCCGCCCAGCATGGCGGCTGCGTTGCGCGTGAGAAAATCCACGAGCATCTGGAAACTGCGGGAGGAATGGGTCTGCTCGCCAGCCGCGCCTTCCACCGATTCTGAGGACGTCGTATCGCCGGGTGTGACTAAGCTGGATCCTGACTTGCCATAGGCGGCTTCTGCATCTGCGATGGCCGACTTTCCGCTTGATGAAGCATTTCCGGCGCCGGGGTTAGCACCACTCTTGGTCGTAGGATTCGGCTGAGCGCTCGCCGCTGGCTTCGCGGGAGGATTCGCTGCGGCCGCAGCTTTCTTAGCAGCAGCTTCTTTCGCTGCGGCTTCCTCTTCGCGGCGCTCCAATTCGACGACTTCCGGGCGCAGATTGCCTTCTTCGGTAAAATGGCGGCGGTCGATGACTTTAAAGGTTTCTTCGTTTTTGCGGTCTGCCACGGGTATCCTTAGGCTTGCTGGAATGATACTAGGGAAGTTTAGCACTCGCGAAGCACTAGCGACAAGCGAGCCCGGCTTGCTTGGCTTGCTTTGGGATTCCAGGTCTAAGAAACAAGCAACGAAGGCGGGTCCTGGGCATCCAAAGCGTAATTCGATAGTGCACCGTCTATTAGTTGAGAAAAGATAGGCGTGCCACGGTACGCGTCTGGCGCTTTCGTTGGGGGCAAAATGTCAGGGGAAGTGAATCCGATCGGAATTTATTACGAGCATCCGCGCTGGTTCGGACCTGTGTTTGCGGAACTGGACCGGCGGGGCGTGCCGTATGTGCGACTGGACGCCGCGCGACATCACTTCGACCTTCTGCCCAATGGGAATCAACGCTACGGCCTGATTTTTAACCGCATGAGCCCGTCTGCTTGGACGCGCGGGAACGCGCACGCGATTTTTTACACCCTCCATTACCTGGCTCACCTGGAACGGCTGGGAACGCGCGTGGTGAATGGCAGCCAGGCGTTTCGCAACGAGACTTCCAAAGCCCTGCAACTTTCGTTACTGCAATCGCTGGGATTGCCATATCCGCGCTCGGCGGTGATGAACCATCCGAGCGAGGCTTCCCTGGCGGCGCGCGGGATGCGGTTTCCTGTGATTGTTAAACCAAATATTGGCGGAAGCGGAGTGGGCATCGTTCGGTTCGATACTCCAGCGCAATTGGAAGCTGCGGCGAAGAACGGAATCGCGCTGGGGCTCGATTCAACCGGGATCGTGCAAGAGTTTATTCCAGCGCGCGGCGGACACATCACTCGCGTGGAGACTATTGGCTATAAATATTTGTACGGAATCAAGGTATTCACGTCCGGCGAGACGTTTGACCTTTGCCCCATGGACATTTGCAAGACGAACGATGGCGCGGAGATAAAAACTGTGTGCGTGGTGGAAGGGCCGAAGACGGGCTTGCGCTTGGAGGGATACACGCCCCCGGCGCAGGTGGTCGCCGATGTGGAGCGGATTTTCCGCGAAACAAAGATCGAAGTAGGCGGCCTGGAGTATGTGATCGATGATCGTGATGGACAGCTTTATTACTACGATATCAACGCGCTCTCGAATTTTGTATCGGACGGTCCTAACATCGTGGGATTCAATCCATTTGAACGGCTGGTGGATTACTTGGTTCAGGAGAGGCGCTGATGCGTTACGGGTATTGGATGCCGATTTTCGGCGGATGGCTGCGCAATGTGGAAGACGAACAGATGCAGCCGACCTGGGACTACGTTTCGCGCCTCGCTCGGCGCAGCGAAAAAATCGGATTCGACCTCACGCTGATCGCAGAGCTGAATCTGAACGACATTAAAGGCGTGGACGCTCCGGCGCTGGATGCTTGGTCCACGGCTGCGGCCTTGGCTGCGGTCACCGAGACGCTTGAGCTGATGATTGCTGTTCGACCAACTTTCCATCTTCCTGCGCTGTTGGCTAAGCAGGCGGCGAACATCGATCACATCAGCGGCGGGCGAGTGTCGCTGAATGTGGTTTCGTCGTGGTGGTCAGAGGAAGCAAAAAAGTATGGAGTGCAATTCGATCAGCACGACGATCGATACGCGCGCACGTCGGAATGGCTGGATGTGCTGGACGCTGCCTGGAAGCAGAATCATTTCTCTTATTCGGGGAAATATTATTCGGTGCAGGATTTGGTGTTGGAGCCGAAGCCAGTCTCGCAGCCACGTCCGACGATTTACGCCGGCGGGGAATCGCAAACCGCGAAGGAACTGATCTCGCAAAAATGCGATGCCTATGTGATGCACGGCGATTCGCCGGAGAAAGTAGCGGGGAAGATACGGGATTTGTCGGAGCGCCGCGAGCGCAAAGGGCTTCCGCGAATGAAATTTGGAGTAGCCGGCTACGCGATCGTCCGAGAGAACGAGCAGGAAACGCAACGGGAGCTCGCCCGCATTACAGACGTGAAGCAAAACGCGGCAGGCTACCAGAATTATCAGGATTGGCTGGCGAATACGCAGCTTGAGCAGCGCGTTTCGCTGGAAGACTATTCGGTCTCGAATCGCGGACTGCGGTCAGGCTTGGTTGGCACGCCGCAGCAAGTGGCCGATCGTATTGGAGAATTTGAGAAGGCGGGCGTGGATCTTTTGCTGCTTCAATTCAGTCCGCAGATGGAAGAGATGGAACGGTTTGCGGATCGCGTTATTCCGCGCCGTGCTGTGGCTTCAGCTTAGCGGCATGGGGCGTTGCGCCGGCCCGAGCTACTATGGCCGCCTGCCTATAAGATCAGAATTCATTCCTGCTAACTTTTTCATTGACACGCCGTCTTATGTACGTTACAAGTTGTAACGGTACAATGAGGCGCACATACAGTCCGCGGCCCAAGAACATCGGCGAAGTGGAGCAAATGGTGATGGATTACGTTTGGTCGCACGGGCCGGTGACTGCGGAGGCTTGCCGCGGAGCGTTAGCATCGAGGCGGCCGATGAAGGAGTCCACCATCCGCACGGTTCTGCGGCGCCTGGAGCAAAAAGGCTATGTGACGCACGAAGTCGATGGCCGCACTTTTATCTATCGCGCAGCCGAGCTGCGACAAAATGTTGCCGTGCGCGCGGTGAAAAATATTATTGACCGAT
The DNA here is from genome assembly GCA_013287135.1 of Acidobacteriota bacterium. Classification (GTDB taxonomy): domain Bacteria; phylum Acidobacteriota; class Terriglobia; order Acidiferrales; family UBA7541; genus Palsa-295. Next base: position 4,639 of record JABDEK010000098.1, read on the forward strand.
TTTGCGGAGGTTCCGCGGAGGAGCTGGTTATCGGCATGGTGGACAACCGAGTTCTGGACCGCAAGCAGCTTGAGCGATTGGCTCAGAAAATAAGCCAGCGAAAGGGAGCGAAGCCATGAGTTTTCCGTCGATGCCTCACGCTATGACGAGCTTTTTAAGTCTGCTGGCTGATGGGGCGGCTCGTTCTCTAGTTTTGGGTTGCATCGCTGGGATTGTTCTGAGTATTTGGCATGTGAAGAGTGTCTGGTTGAGGCTTCATATTTGGAGGACTGTCCTTTGCGTGGCGCTGCTGATGCCGTTTTTGGGTATGTTCTTGCCTGGGATTGCACTCCGAGCGCCGACGCGAGTGGCTGAGCGTTTTGACAAATTTTGCAGCATGTCTCGCGGCGGAAACGATCTAGTAGCCGGGGGAAAGCATTCACTTCAATCTGCAGATTTTGCAATAAATCCTCAAGATCTTCCGGTGCGCTCCTCTAACAACAAGGTCGATCGCGATAACCCCGCGAGATCTAGCTCGAGTCTGGTCTTGGCTTCGAGCGATATCGCGAATAAGAGCTCAGAACTACGGCTCGCATTTGTCTGGCTGAAATCACTGCTACGCGCTACGGAATGGTCCGCCGTAGTCACTGCAACTTATTTCGTAGTTACGTTGAGTTTCTTGCTTCGTTTTGGGCTCGGACTGGTTCTCAGTCTGAGGCTGGACCACAGAGCTACTGCTATTCGCGATTCAAAGGCGTTGGCGCTCGTCTCGAAAAGTGCCCAAACGATGGGGATTAAACGCTCGCCGCGTCTGGCAGAGTCTGAATTCCTTTCTGTTCCGGTAACTGTAGGCGTGGTGCGTCCGGCGATTTTGCTTCCTGCTAGATGGCGCGGTTGGGAGGAAGGCGAGTTGGATGCGGTAATTGCACATGAGACCTCGCATGTGGCGCGCCGGGATGCGCTCGTAGATTGCTTGGCACTTCTCCATCGGTCGATATTCTGGTTCAGCCCGTTGAGCTGGCATCTGATTCGCTGTCTTGCGGACTTGGCCGAGGAAGCTAGTGACGAAGCGGCGCTGGCGGCCGGAGCGGACCGCACGCGTTACGCCGAAACTCTGCTTGGCTTTTTCTCGGACTTGGAAGCTGCTCCTGGTCGAGTTTGGTGGCAGGGCGTGGCAATGGCTAAGACAGGGCAGGCGGAAAAGAGATTGGATCGAATTCTCGAGTGGAAAGGGAGTGCCGCCATGCAATTAAAGAAATCCGTCGTTGTACTTCTTGTGATGACGGCCGTTCCGGTGGTGTATGTGGCAGCAGCGTTGCGTCCGGGCGCCTATAGTTTCCATTCGATCGAATATGGCGAGGTCCAGGAGCAAACGCCGGCCCCGCCGCGCGCGCCCGCATCTCCGAGGCCGCCGACCGCGCCCACTGTGATCGCCGTGGCACCGGCGCCAAACGTATCGGCAGTTCCAAAGGTCTCCGCGGTCGTGTCTGTCGCGCCTGTCGTATCCGTGGCGCCTCTCGTGACTTTAGCTCCCATGCAGACTGTGACTCCGGTCCGCGTACTGGCGTTTGCGCCTCTTGGACGTCTGTTGCAATCGTCGCCGACAGGTTCCACGATGATCGTGCGGGCAGCAGATGGTGACGGTCAACAATTTGTGATTTCGTCCGGTAAAACTTATGTCAGCGTTTCCGGCGATAGCGAAAGCTTTGGCATCGACCATCCATCCGAGTTCGTTGAATTCTTGCAGGAGAAAATTCCGGGAGATTTCATATGGTTCCGGCATGACGGCAAGTCCTACGTGATTCGCGATCAAGCGACAGTGAAACGTGCGGCGGATTTTTTCAGCCAAGTTCATGCGCTTGAAAAGAAACAGGAAGAACTCGGCAAGCAGCAGGAAGCTCTGGGCGCGGAGCAGGAAGCGTTCGGGAAAGAGCAAGAGGGAATTCGCGTCGAAATTCCCGACATGACGGAAGACTTGCGCAAACTGGAAGCCGAACTGAAAGCCCTCGGAAAAACTGGCTCGCAAGAAGATCTTGGGCGCATTCAGGAAAAAATCGGCGACCTGCAGAGCAAACTTGGCGACCTTCAATCCAAGGCAGGCGAAGCTCAGGGAAAGCTCGGAGAGAAGCAGGGCGCGCTCGGCGAGAAGCAAGGAAAACTCGGCGAGCAACAAGGCGAATTGGGCCGTCAGGAGGAGCAGATATTCCGAGAAGCTTCGCGACAGATGAAAAGCCTGATTGACGACGCGCTTGCCCATGGGTTAGCCAAACCGGAGTAATATTTGGGACACCACGGTTAGTTCGGCTGCCTGCTAAGTTGCAAATCGCAAACAGAATAACCCCGTCCTCCAGGCGGCCGTTACAAATTCAAATCCCCGCGCTTGTCACTCAGTGTTCTTCCTTGTAGATTACTCGTTCATTAAAACCAAAAGAGAGATTCTCTTGCCTCTGCGCCAAAAGCCTTCTTCCAAGATGCGTCGCAAACTGGGCGACCGCTCCCGTTCGACGCCCGCAGCGAATGGCCGCGGGATAGCTCGGGTCGACGCCGATGTTCGCATTCCTCTAAATGCCCGAGATAAACTCGCAGGGAAATGGTTCGAAAAGCTGGTCGCGCTGCAGGCGCGGTTGCGCGCGGCCAATGGCTGTCCGTGGGATCGCGAGCAGACGCACGAGTCCCTTCGCAAGTTTCTGATCGAAGAGACTTACGAAGTGCTCGACGCCATGGAAACAGGCGACGCGCGGGAACTTTCCGGGGAACTTGGCGATCTGCTGCTTCAGATTATTTTCCATGCAATTCTTGCGGAAGAAACGGGCAAATTCACCATCAGCGACGTGATCGAATCCGTTCACACGAAAATGGTCCGAAGGCATCCGCACGTTTTCGGTGACACAAAAGCGGCCACTTCCTCCGAGGTGTTGAAGAATTGGGAGCAGATCAAGGCGTCCGAACGCGCTGCGGTGGATGACCTAGAGAAGGGGTCACGACAAGATGCGGGTGGGGCTGCCCGTCGTATCCTGGCGGACGTACCGCGTTCGTTTCCCGCAGTTTTAGAGGCTTACCAACTTACTCGGCGGGCTGCGCGCATCGGCTTTGACTGGCCCGACATCTCCGGAATTTTAGACAAGCTGGACGAGGAGAAGCGCGAGCTGCAGTCTCTAGTGGTGGCAAATACGACGAATTCCACGCAGGGGGCGCGACATACCCCTGCCCGAATCGAGGAAGAAGTTGGCGACCTTCTTTTCGCGGGCGTGAATATCGCCCGATTTCTGGGAATCGATCCTGAGATTGCGTTGAAGAAAGCGAATCGCAAGTTCCGGGAGCGGTTTGACTATATGGAGGATGCCGCATCCGCTGAAGGTAAACAGTTCGCGAACTTGTCTCGCGAGCGCAAGGAAGAGATGTGGAATCGTTCGAAGTTGGCCGAACAAGACAAAAGTTCACGAGTTAAGAAAACGGCCAAAGCCGGGAACGCGCGATGAACACCTCCGCGAACCATCCGGCCACCCCGTCACAAGACATCGAAGTCCGCCATTGCGAAACTCTGGGCGAGTACGAGGAATGCGTAAAGATGGAGCTGCTCACCTGGGGCGAGCACATTACTGTGCCTTCGGCAATTTTTGTGGTGGCGCACCACACGGGCGGCCAAATACTCGCGGCGTTTGACCACGGGAAGATGGTTGGATTCACGCTCGCTCTCGCGGGTACGCGCGGCGGTAAGCCATTTCTGCATTCGCACATGACGGCTGTGCTGCCGGTGTATCAAAACCGCGGGGTTGGGAGGCGTCTAAAACTTTTTCAACGCGTGGACGCACTGAAAAATGGAGTGCCGCTTGTGGAGTGGACGTTTGACCCGTTGGAACTGAAGAATGCGCATTTCAATTTGAACCGACTTGGCGCGGTCGTCCGGCGTTACATCCCGAATTGTTACGGTATGACCGAAAGCCCGCTTCACGCCGGGCTTCCGACCGATCGGCTGGTGGCTGAATGGTGGCTGGATTCGGATCGCGTGCGTGGAATCCTCGCGGACAATCCCTGTCCGCTGGGTGAAACAACAGAGCGAGTCTCGATTCCCAGTAACATTGGCGTCCTGAAAGCGAAAGATCATGAAGCAGGCGCGAGGATTCAGAGGCAGGCGCGCGAGTCTTTCCAAAAAAGTTTTGATCAGGGATATGTGGCGACCGGCATCGAAGCGCGCGAAGATGCCACCGACTACATTCTTGAGCCAGCCGCTTCCATCGGGGGATTGCGTTTGCCAGAATACCGTCCGGAAGAATTCGAGGACTAAACAACAAAATAATGCGGCTCAAGAAAATTACTTTAAGGGAGATTCATCTTCCGCTGATCATGCCATTTGAGACCAGCTTCGGTGAGACCTCGCTTCGCCGCATTCTGCTGGTTGAAACGGACGTGGACGGGATTTCGGGCTGGGGTGAATCGACCGCGGGCGAAGACCCTTTTTATTCCTACGAGACGGTTGAAACCGCGTGGCACATCCTCCGCGATTTTCTGTGGCCAATATTGAAAGATCAAGAAATTGCCAGCGCATCAGAAGTTTGGGACATGCTCGCACGCGTACGCGGACACAACATGGCTAAAGGCAGCCTCGAAGCGGCGATCTGGGATGCCGAGGCGAAACAGAAAAATATTCCGCTGGCCAAACTTCTTGGCGGCGTGCGCGAAGAAATCTCTTGCGGCGTCTCGATAGGAATCCAACCGACGATTCAGCATCTCCTTGCGAAAGTTGAAAAAGAGCTGGCGGCGGGTTATCAGCGCATAAAAATTAAAATCAAGCCGGGTACGGACATCGAGCCGGCACGGGCGCTTCGCGAACGGTTTCCGCGCGTTCGGCTGATGGTTGACGCAAATTCCGCGTACCGCTTGGAGGATGTGGCGCTGCTCAAGAAGCTGGATTCTCTTTACCTGATCATGATTGAACAGCCCCTGGGCTGGGACGATATTTATTCGCACGCGCAACTGCAGCGTCAACTTGATACGCCAATTTGTTTGGACGAGTGCATACACGATGTTGAGCACGCACGCGCGGCAATCGAGATCGGAGCATGCCGCATTATCAATATCAAGCTTGGGCGCGTGGGCGGGCATACGCCTGCAAAGCGCATTCACGATATTTGCCAGGCGAAGTCGATTCCGGTGTGGTGCGGCGGCATGTTGGAATCTGGCATAGGGCGCGCGCACAATATCGCCATGTCAACGCTGCCGAATTTCACGCTTCCGGGAGACGTCTCGGCGAGCCGCCGATATTGGAATGAAGACATCATCGAGCCGGAAGTTGAAGTGACGCGGCAGGGAACTATCCGGGTTCCATCGGCTCCGGGTATTGGTTACTCACCGCGGCTCGACCGCATGGAATCGCTTACCCACCGCATGGAAGTTCTCGAGTAAACCTTTGAATTCAACCTCTCCTGAGATGGCCGCGTCTCCTCCCCAAGCCATGGCGGATTTGGAATCGTCTGCGAAACGGCCGAGCTTTTGGTTTCTCGCGTTCATGCTCACGCTGATGTTGATGCTGTGGTCGTTCAATTATGTGGCGGGGAAAATCGCGTTGCGCCATTTGGACCCCATTTCATTGGCGTGTTTTCGAATCGAACTGGCCGCCGTGATCATGCTGGTGGTTTATTTCTCACGAGGGCAGCGCGCGACGCTTTACGGCAGCGATATTTGGCCGTTCGCCTACCTGGGATTTTTTGGGGTAGTGGTAAACCAGGGCCTCTTTACGGTAGGGCTGAACTACACCACCTCCAATCATTCCGCCGTGATCATCGCGATCGGCCCGATTATCGTTCTTCTCCTAGCGCGCGCTCTGAAGCTGGAGGCGTTGACTGCCGGAAAAATACTGGGGATGGCCGTAGCTTTTGCGGGTGTCTTTCTGCTAGAGGCGGAGCAAGGCTCGTCGAGGAACTCTCCTTTTTTAGTGGGTGATTTGATCACGCTGGGCGGAACCATCGGTTTTTCCATATACGCCGTGCTTGGGAAAAAAGTAGCGGGGCAGTACGACGCGATTGCCATGAACACATTCAACTGCGTGGCGGCCGCAATCATGTTGTTGCCGTTGAGCATCAGGCAGGGTGTCCATCTCGACTGGCGCGCAGTGGGATGGCAGGGCTGGCTCGGCATGATTTATATGGCGGCGGCAAGTTCCGTGGCCGCTTACACAATTTTTTACTGGGTGCTGCGCCACATGAGCGCATCACGCGTCGCGGCGGTCAGCTATTTCCAGCCGATCGTGGTGATTTTGCTTTCGGTAGCTCTTCTCAGCGAAAATCCCACTCGCAATTTGCTTTTGGGGACTGCGCTGGTGCTCCTAGGCGTCTATTTAGCGGAGCGGGGAACGGCCTAGAGTTGCACAAGAAGGACCAGCTCCCTAGCCCACGGGATAGTTCAATAGTTACTATAATTATGTCAGCGTTTTACCCTTCATTCATCTCGCGAAATTCTGATGTTAGACTCTTCAACGTGAAAAGAATGGTGCACTCAGGATCGATCGCTGTTGCTATTGCTGCGCTGATTTTGCTGGTAGCGCTGGGACCGCTGCACGCGCAGCAGCCGGTGGCGGAAGCAACTCAGGTTTATGCGCTTTCGTCGAACATCTCGATTGAGTTGCCCACGAGCTGGCACGCGGTTAAATCCGATGAGATTCCGTCACCAGGAGCGCTCGCTCCTTACGCTCCTCCTTTTCATTTCTCGCAAGTTGCTACATTCACGAATGAACAAAAAAATTCGATCCTGCTTTTAGGGCTTTCCGACAATCCGCTGCTGGGACACGACTCCTATTGGCTGGATGCCCAGATGCACGCCCCGAGCGGCTCGGGGATGAGCGTCCTGGACCTTCTTTTTTATTTCTTCTTTCCTCCTTCACCGGCTTGTATGGACAACGCGTTACAGAACTATACCGACGCGACCATGACTCCGACATCGGAAGACGCCCCGCCGCGCTTGCAAGTTACCTATGCCTGTCCCCATTCGCCCACACTCTCTGGTTTCTATTCGGCGCAAGTGAGTTCGGGGGTTACCTTTGAGCAAACCAATAGCGGACCGAGGGCCTACGGGGTAATCCGCGACTTCTATCTGAGTCCCATGGAACAGGCCGATATCTCTGGACTGACGTTCTATAGTTTTGAGGCGCAAAGGCAAGGCCAGATCAGCAAAGCGGCCGTGGGGCATTACAACCTGCCGGAGAACCTGCAAGGAAGCCGTTCCGACTTCTTTTGGGCTATAGGCGCTCAAAGCCCCTTTCCGTTCGTCGCAGATGGACGCAGCACTCCACTTTTCCATGTTGGATATGCGACCTCCGCTCCGGCAGCCAACAACGCGCAGGAATTTACCCGCCTGCTACACGGAATTCGGACTAAATGAGCAGTGGACCGCGCCGCCATCATCCGTATTCCCTTGGCCGCCCGCAGGAAAGTCACCGCGACGCCGAAACTTTATTCAAGCAGACGTGTTGTGAGGTTTGTGGTGTGCTGGGCATAAGCCGGCCACGGAACACGGGAGTAAATGCAAGGTTTAGCTAGCTGCAACCAGACATTCACTTTGGGAATCAAATATGTTATGACGGTGTAGCGGTACTTCCAGCCGTCTCCTTGGTGTAGCGGCAGAGCAGTTAGCAAGGGGGCCCCAATGAAAAGTTCCTCTCTTTTGAGATTGATTCTAATTGCGATGGCGGCGGTCGCCTTGGTCTGCCTCCCTGGTCCGGCTTTCGCCCAACGTGGCGGAGGCGGGCATGGCGGCGGAGGTGGAGGCTTCCACGGTGGCGGTGGTGGCGGCTTCCACGGTGGCGGTGGTGGCGGCTTCCACGGTGGCGGTGGTGGGTTCGGCGGCGGGGGGCACTTCGGAGGTGGAGCTTCGCGGCCCAGCTACGGTGGAGGTGGCGCGCGTTCTGGGGCTCCCGGAGCCTATCGGGGCGGAGGCGGCGCTCCGCGCTCCTATGGAGCTTACGGACCGGCGCGATCTGGTGGAGCTTACGGACCGGCGCGCTCCGGCGCGTACGGCGGCCGGTCATACGGTGGCCCGGCCTACAGCTCGCGATACTCTGGGGCATATGGCGGCAGGTCTGCGGCGCCATCACCTAGTTCACGTTACGGTTCAACTTCTAATAACCGCACAAACTCAGCGACAACCGCGCGAAATTACGGCGCTGCTGGCGCTAGCACCAATCGCGGCACGACCGCAGGGAACGCTGCGACGGCAACCAACCGCGGAAGCTCTTCGACTTCCCGGTCGTCCAGCGGGATGGTCTCTTCCAATAGATCAGGTTCTGCAGTAACTACTTCTCATGCTCTTTCAAGTATAGAAAGTTCACATTCCAGCACTTTCAGTTCGAGAAGTTCAAGTTTCGCTGGAAGCCACAGCGGTACAAATAATTCAAGTTTTGCTAGATCTCAATTTAGCAATCGCGCCGCGGGCAACGCCGGCGTGACAAACGCTCGATTCGGAACGAGCGCGTCAGTTGTTTCGGGAACGCGGCTCGGCGGACCTCTGAACGCCCA
>JABDEK010000099.1:0-12057 GCA_013287135.1 Acidobacteriota bacterium
AATGTTCGAACGAAGCCGAATGCAGCTCACTGTTGCGGGAGTTGGAAGAACACTTTGCACCGCAGCGCTTTTCGAACAACGCCACCGCATTCGAAACCGTGAAGACTTACGTAATCGAACGAGCAGCAAGAAAAACACAAACTTAAGCTGAGCAATTACAGATACGGAGAGACAAGTGGCCGACGAAATCGATAAGTCAATAACCACGCCGGTTGATATCGAATCGGAGATGAAGAAGTCGTACCTCGATTACGCCATGAGCGTGATCATCGGGCGCGCGCTTCCTGATGTGCGCGACGGGCTGAAGCCGGTTCACCGACGAATTCTGTTCGGCATGTACGAGCTAGGGCTTACTTCCACGAAGGCCTACCGCAAGTGCGCGAAAATCGTCGGCGAGGTGCTGGGCAAATTCCATCCGCACGGTGACACACCTGTGTACGACGCGCTAGTGCGGCTGGCGCAGGATTTCAACATGCGCTATCCGCTTGTGGATGGCCAGGGAAACTTCGGCTCGGTGGACGGCGATCCTCCCGCGGCGATGCGGTACACCGAAGCGCGCCTTTCGAAAGTCGCGGAAGAAATGCTGGCGGACATCGAAAAGGAAACCGTCGATTTCGTTCCGAACTTCGATGAAAGCGAACATGAGCCGGTCGTACTTCCCACCAGAATTCCGAATTTGCTGGTCAATGGATCCAGCGGCATCGCGGTCGGCATGGCAACGAATATTCCGCCGCACAACCTGAAAGAAACCATCGAAGCTGCCATACTGCTGATCGAAGAGCCCGAAACAAACCTCAAGAAAGTGATGAAATTGATTCCCGGTCCCGATTTTCCGACCGGCGGCTACATTTATGGCCGCGAAGGAATTGAGCAAGCTTACAAAAGCGGCCGTGGCTCGTTCCAGGTGCGCGCGAAGGTCGCCATCGAGCAGCGCGGCAAGGATCGCCAGGACATCGTCATCACCGAGCTTCCATACCAGGTGAACAAAGCTCGGCTGATTGGACACATTGCCGAACTAATTCAGAACAAAAAACTGGAAGGCATCGCCGACATTCGCGACGAGAGCGACCGCGATGGCATGCGCATCGTCGTAGAAATCAAGCGCGACGAAGAACCTCAAATTATTCTGGCCCATTTGTTCAAGCACACGCAGATGCAGGAATCGTTCGGCATGATTCTGCTGGCGATCGTCGGCGGACAGCCGCGCGAGCTGGGCTTGGTCGAGCTACTTCAGCTATTCATCGCGCACCGCGTCGATGTGGTTCGCCGCCGCACGCAATTCGAATTACGAAAAGCTGAAGAGCGCGAGCATATTTTGCTGGGTTATCAGATCGCGCTGGATTATCTGGACGAAGTGATACGCGTGATTCGCGGTTCTTCCAGCCGCGCGAATGCCCGTGAAAATCTATTTAATTTCTTTGCGAACAAATCCATTTCTATTTCGGAAGGCGGGAAAGCGAAGAGTATTGCCGGCGTAAAGCTCAGCAACAAAAAATATGGATTAGTCACCGAAGTCGTAGGTCTCAGTTACCCGCAAATCGACGCCATCCTCGAATTGCAGTTGCATCGCCTTACGAGACTTTCGATTGACGACATTCTGAGCGAGTTGAAGCAAATTCGCGAGCAGATCGCGGAGTTGCGCGAAATTCTAGCCAGCGAAAAGAAACTGAAAGCGGTGATCGTTGCCGAGCTGCGCGAAATTGCGAAATCCTACGGCGATGAACGGCGCACGCAGATCGTTGACCGCGTCGAGGAAATCAAACTCGAAGACCTGATCAAAGACGAAGAGATGGCCATCACCGTGAGCCACGCGGGCTACATCAAACGCACTTCGGTTGATGTGTATCGCCACCAATCGCGGGGTGGCAAAGGCCGCATCGGCGCGAAAACCCGCGAAGATGACTTCGTCGAGCACTTTTTCGTGGCTTCGGCGCACAGTTACATTCTGTTGTTCACCTCGAAAGGCCGAATTTACTGGCTGAAGGTTTACGAAATTCCCGAAGCCGCTGCCGCTACGCGCGGAAAAGCAATCGGCACTCTCGTACGCCTGCAGGAAAACGAAAAGCTTACGGCCGTGGTTCCCGCGCGAAACCTGGAAGAAGCGGACCGCTACGTTTTCCTGGCAACGCGCAACGGCACAGTGAAGAAAACCGCCATCGCCGAATTCTCGAACCCGCGCCCATCCGGAATCATTGCCATCAACCTCGAGCCCGGTGACGAACTGATCGGCGCAAAACTTACCGACGGCAAACAGATGATTTTCCTGGCCAGCCACGATGGACAGGCAATCCTCTTCCGCGAAACTGAGGTTCGTTCGATGGGACGAGCTGCAGGCGGTGTGAACGGCATGGATCTGGCTAAAGGCGATTTCGTGGTCAGCATGGACGCGGCGCAGCCGGATTTCGTCATCATCCAGAAAGAATACAAGAAGGACACGCAGAATCTGGATGAGCTGGAAAGCGATCAGATTCGCGAATCGCTTACCTCGCTGATGCTCACCGTCTCCGAAAAGGGTTACGGCAAGCGCACACCGCTCGCCGAGTACCGCGTTACGTCGCGCGGCGGCAAAGGTGTGATCAACTTAAAATCCACGGATCGTAACGGCCCGGTGGTGGCAGCGCTGCAAGTGCGCGAAGATTCCGACGTAATGATCATCACGGGACAAGGAAAAGTGATTCGCGTTCATTCCGGCGAGATACGCGAAGCGGGCCGTTCGACGCAAGGCGTGCGCTTGTTGCGCTTGGAAGAAGGCGACCGCATCGCTGCTGCCGCTTCGATTCTGGAAGAGGAAGAAGCCGCCGCGCCGGAACCCGAGAAAAAGTAAGCGAAGCGCTTCGTTTCGTTTCTTTACGACGGCGGGGCGATATAGTAGCCCGGACGTGTGCGAACATCGACACCCGGGCGATCGACGGTAACTTTAATTTCGTGGTAGCCCGTAGGCTCATCACCGGGAGGACGGTAGCCCAGCGTATATTGCGCGTGGAGCTCGCCGCCGATCGCATCCATCGCCGTTTGAATTGAGCGGTCTTTCATCGTGTTCACGTGTAACCCGCCTGTAGCTTTGCTGGCAATCTCCAGTGAGTTCGGACCAATAGCGTTTTTCCCGGTTTTCACCAGCCAGACGGCGAGCGCCAGCAGATCTATGTTTCCCTGCCCTTGGGCTGCGGCTTCGTTGTCGGGGGTTTGCGCCATGCCGGGTGGAACCGGAACTGGAAACGTTCCGGGCGCGCCCAGCTGCGGTCCTTGATATGGATTTGGTTTCGCGCGCAAATCGGCCATGCTCGTGCTCAGACCGATGGTGTAAATCGTCACGTTAGCCAACTGCGCTTGGCGCAAGACTTCGCCAAGTTTGCTTTCGCTGCCGGAATCCTGCGCCTCGGCAATCACCACCAGAATTCGTCTTCGTACCGCAGGCCGCTCTTCCAGCAACGAAATGCCGCGTGACATTGCGTCGTAAAGCCGCGATTGATCGACTCCAATGCGCAGGTGATTGATCGTATTTTGCACACCGTCGGTATCGGTGGTGAATTTATTGAGAAGCTCGATATCGCTGTCAAAGCTGATCACAGCGGCTTCGGCCGTTTGTCCCATTACGGTTTGGCTGAAAATAATTCCTGTTTGGCGGACGGCGGGAAGCATGGGCTCGATATGCGAGCTGGTTTCGATTGCCAGGACGATAGAAAGAGGATCGCCACCCAGGTCGAAGTGGTCGATTTTTTGTTGAACGCCATTGTCAAAAACGCGGAAATTTTCCTTGGTAAGATCGAGCAGCATTTCCCCGGAATGGTTCGTCACCGTCACCGGCGTAATCACTTCGTTCACTCGAACGCGGATTGCGTTCCTCTGCTGTTCGGCAGGCGGCATTTTCTCCGGAGTTACTCCGGGCTTCTGCTGGAGCGGACCCGGCGGAGCCTGGCACCACGCTGGGTGGGACGCTGCCAGGCACGTTAGCGCCAGACAAATCGCCGCTAGCCAGGAAAGCCGTGCCATTCGCGCAGGCGTATTTTGAGGGCGTTGCATCGATTTCAGTCTATCTGATTCGCGGGAACTGGGTGGCGTTGCTTGCAGTGTAATAGCCGTTGCGCACGGTGACTGGCTTTTCGCCGAGGTTCTCCTAAAATGAATGTTCGAACTGTGTGGGAGAGAACATGCGCCGCCCTAGTCCCCGGCCTCATCCGAAGCTAGCTTACGAAGATACGAAGTTCATGGAAAGCCTGGTGGCCCGGCCACTTCGCATTATGGCCGAATACATCGACCCGTTGGACCGACTGCGCCGCGCAAACGTAAGCGATACGATTGTGATGTTCGGTTCAGCGCGCATCCAGGCCCGTGATCGCGCTCTGGTGCACCTGAAAGCAGTGCAACGCAGCGCTCGGGGACGGCGCACTCCTGAATGGCGCCAGAAGGTCAGCGCTGCCCGGTCTTTGCTTTCGATGTCGCGTTATTACGAAGAGGCGCGCGAGCTTTCTCGACGACTGACGCAATGGTCCATGACGCTGGGCGACAAGCCGCGACGATTTGTGATTTGCTCCGGCGGTGGGCCCGGAATCATGGAGGCGGCCAATCGCGGCGCATACGAGGCCGGCGGTCCTTCGATCGGTCTCAGCATACAGCTTCCCCACGAACAGGAATCAAACCGGTATATCACTCCGGAGCTGAATTTCCTGTTTCACTATTTTTTTATGCGTAAGCTCTGGTTCGCACAAATGGCCAAAGCGCTGATTATTTTTCCGGGTGGGTTTGGAACCATGGATGAGCTCTGGGAAATGCTCACACTTTTACAAACCAACAAGCTCTCTTCTCATCATCTCGTTCTGATCTACGGAAGGAAATATTGGGACAAAGTCGTGAACTGGCGGCACATGGTTCGCACCGGCACGATTAACGAGCGCGAATTCAAGCTGCTGCAGTTTGCCGATAATGTGGACGAAGCGTTCGATCACATCCGCAAAGACTTGGAAGCACATCATCTTCAGTTGGAATCGGATTCATATACCGAACCCACGCGCCGGATGTAGCACGTTCCGGCACTCTTCCACTAAAGTGCGATAGAAGTAAAAAGGGGAAGAAGCCCCCAGGGACTTCCTCCCCATTTTCCGTGCGGAAGAACTTGGCAAATTCGATAGACCATTAGTTATTCGAGTACGGTTCGGTTGCAAATACCGCTTGGAAACGTCGCTTCTCGTCCTGATCGTGGAGCATTACAACCGGCACTACTCGCAAGGAATGCTTGCAGCTCCGGCAAGTCGTTGCCTCACCCTGTAGATCCTGAACGAACCCGTCGGTGAAATGGTACGCCGCGCGAGGTCGCCTCGCTGCTTTGGTGCCCTGCGTGCCGCACTGCGGACAAGTAAACTCCACGCGGTCTTCCAGCGGATCGCGGTTCAACGCCGCCCAACCCGTATATCGGACGCCAATGGTTTCTTTCTGTTCTTTCTCCATAATGGCCCTCCCCAATAAGAGCGTTACAAGCATTTAGACGCAGCTCGCGACAAAACCGATTCAAGCGCGTACCAATTTTTGTAACTGCCTAAAACTATTGTTTTTAGGCGCTTTTAAACTCCGGATCTACTGCTGCGTTGGAACCAAAGCCCTGCAGCGGTGTCTATCTATGCAAGAGATTCGCGCGAAACTCCTGAAGGGCTTAACTGGAAGAACTTTGCGGAGGAGTGTGTTATGAGAGAGCGCGAAGATTTCTCGCAATGCCTGGTGGACGGCGACAAGCAATCGCTTGCCAGATCGAGATGGATCCGGCGAGAAGCATTGTTGGTCTCAATTATTCTGGAAGCTGCGCTGGTAGCCGCGATGTTTCTGTTGCCTCTGATTACGCCGGGACTGCCACCGCAGCGGTTCTTGATCACGCCAGCGCCGCCCTATCATGGCGGCTCAAGCTCGGCGCCAGCAGGGCCGCGGTCCGCTCCACGCCGTCAGCCAAATGAAACTTCCGTCACTACATACAACGTAATGTCGCTTCACACTGCGCATATTCAGACCCACGCGGCGGCGGTTTCACCCGAAGACGCTCCTTCCATTGGTGCGGGTTTTGGTCCGAGTGGTTCGCTGGGTTCGGGCACTGGCGGGGGGGAAAACATTCCTGGCGGAATAGGTCCGCGTCCGATTCCCGAGCCACCCAAACCGAAGGCGGAAAAGCCGCAGCCGCGACCAATGAGTGAAGGCGTGATGCAAGCAGCGTTACTCAATAAAGTTCAACCGCAATATCCCCCGCCGGCGCGCTTGATGCACATAGCGGGCACCGTCCGCCTACAGGCAATCATTGGAAAAGACGGGCGCGTGCGCGATGTGCAAGTCCTCAGCGGCCACCCGCTTCTGGTCCAGGCGGCTTTGGCTGCGGTACGCGAATGGCGCTATCGGCCCACGGAACTGAATCACGAAATCGTGGAAGTTGAGACGGAGATCACCGTGAATTTTGTTCTGGAGTAGATCACGAAGCTGGACGGGCGCCTTGATGTTCCAAGACACCCCAAGGACTCAAACGCTCAAGCAGCTAGAACTTGATGACAATGCCGGTCGAGATTCGGGCATTATTTTGTCCTGTTCCAAAGACGCTCGAGTGAATCCAATCCCCTTGGAAAATGCGCCAGTGGAGCGGCCCGATGATTTTACCGTCGATACCCCCGCCAATAGCAACCGCAAAGGAATTATCGGAGACGGTTGGAAATCCGGGAGCAGAAAGACTAACGTGCGCCCCGCCGATCAAAATATGCCCAAACGGCGAAACGCGCGCCGGCCAGGAGACTTGCGGCCCAAATAAGTAGTAAGTCGTGTGCGTGCTGTTGCCGTAGTCGCCCGAGAAGTCAGCGCGAGCACCTAGCCAGGAGGCAAACTTATACTCCCCTGAAAGCTCCCAACCGTTCTGATTAAATGACGGTGAATTATCGAAACGCAGGTAAGAATAGCCGCCATATAATTCCACTTTGTCTGAATCCTGCGCGTGCGCAGTGAGAGAGGCTAGAAAAATCAAACCGCACAACAATAAGAGCTTTCTGAACATACGAATCCCCTCCTCAGGGTTATCGAATTTAGGATTATCGTAGGCAGTAAATCTTGCCACGATTCGCCCCCGTACCACCCCGACTTCAACTGCTAGCCCCTTACAAGTGCGAGCTGCAGCGATGGGCTGGAAGCAGTAAGATGCCTTCAAATTGGAAGAGGTTACACCCTGACTAACAAATGTTAATTGCTGCTGTATCAAGTATTTAGTGTAGAGGTTTCCTGCTATAAAAGAGATTCGCCGGAATTTTTCGCGATTAATTCACGAGTGGTATCTCGCAAGCGAACAATTTCCTGCCAATCATTTCCGGCAGCACGATCTGGAATTACAAGAGGGCCGAATGTAACGGTAATGTGCCCGGGTCGCGGCAACTTCGTTTTGTCACGCAGAATTCGCCGCGCACCACGTACCGACACAGGGCAGATAGGGCGTTGGGTGTCGACAGCGGCTTTGAAAGTACCTAATTGGAATGGACGAATCCCGGTGACCGCGGTGAAGGTTCCCTCCGGATAAATCGCGACGGACTCTCCGCTCTTGAGCGCGGCATTCACTTGCTCTGCTTGGCGGATGCGCGCCTGTGGATCGCCGCGATTAAAGGAAAATTGGCCGCTGCGAAGAGCCATGGTGCTGAACAACGGCATGTCGCGGACTTCACCTTTGGCCACGAAGCGGACGTCCGGCGGAAGAAACGCGAGGTTAATTAGA
Organism: Acidobacteriota bacterium; assembly: GCA_013287135.1. Lineage (GTDB taxonomy): Bacteria > Acidobacteriota > Terriglobia > Acidiferrales > UBA7541 > Palsa-295. The sequence goes on from JABDEK010000099.1 coordinate 7,718, forward strand.
ATATCGAGATAACTCGCGTGATTGGGAGCAAAAATCCAAGGGCCCGATGTTTTGCGTTGATTCAAAATTTCCTGGCCCTCCACACGCACTGGGACGAATGCCATTCTGAGCATCAGTCGAGTGCCTTTGTGTATGAGCCAAGCCGCACGCTTCTGATTCCGACTGATCGCTACAAGCGCCCATAAAGGAAACAAAAGAATCGTAAAAATCGACATCGCATATATGCCATAAAGAAATTCGAATGCGGCGGTTGCGGCTTGCTTTGCCCAGCTCCATACGCGCGGTCCAGAACCGCGTGCCGCGAGGCCAGCGATCTGCAACCAGGTGGGTTGCTGGCGCCTGCCTAATTTTCCTGCGGTGAAAAGCCGCTGAGTCTCTCGGCGTCGTAACTTACCGCTGGAGGTTTTCGGAATGGATTGAGGTGGCAGCAGCACGACCAAGTCGGGCGGCAGTCCGAGCGCGTCGGTCACCGCATGCGAAATTTCGTCTTCGATGCGCTTCGCGCTTGCCATGTCGCGAACTTCCGCGGTTACCACAAGCCTTTCGCTCCCAGTGCGCTCGTCGTTCGCTCCAAACGCCACCACGCAACCGGTCCGCACGCCCTGAACGCGTCCAGCGATTTCTTCCACTTCGTGCGGATATAAATTGCGTCCAGCCTTGATGATGATGTCTTTTGCGCGGCCCGTTATGTAAATTTCGCCGTCGGCCCAGTAGGCCAGATCGCCGGAATCGAGCCAGTCGCCGTCGCGCATTAATTCTTTCGTCGCGGTGGGATTGCGAAAATAACCGCTGGTCGCCGATTCACCGCGAAACCACAGACGTCCTTCTTTCCGTTCACCGAGATTTTTACTGTCGGCGTCCACGATGCGTACATGCACTCCAGGCACAGGCTTTCCAGCATTCACAAATTCGAGCGCAGCGGGATCGTCGGGCTTGGCGGGCTCAGCCTTGCCGCCGGATTCAAAAGTGGCGCGTTCGATGCGGTCCACTTTGTAACCGGCGCCGAGTTTTGGCACAGAAACGGCGAGAGTCGCTTCGGCCAGTCCGTAAACAGGGAGAAGTGCGTCGCGGCGGAAGCCGTAAGGCGCAAAATGAGTCGCGAATCTTTCGAGCGTCTCGGCACGGACCGGCTCGGCGCCGTTCGTCGCCGCACGCCAACAACTCAAGTCCAGACCTTGCAAATCCTTATCCGGAATCTTTCGCACGCAAAGCTCGTACGCAAAGTTAGGAGCGGGGCTGATCGTGCCGCGATGTTTGTGAATAGCTCGCAGCCAGCGTTCCGGCCGGCTCAAAAAAGCGAGCGGCGACATTACCACCAGAGGGATGCCGGTGAACAGGGGCACGAACCACGCACCGATCAGTCCCATATCGTGATACAGAGGGAGCCAGCTAACCGCCACGTCGTCTGGTCTTATGTCGATGCCGAAAATGATCGATTTAATATTCGCGAGCAGATTGGCATGCGTAAGGACGACACCCTTGGGATCGCCCGTGGACCCGGAGGTGTATTGCAGAAAAGCAATCTCATCGGCGCGCGCGTGATGCGCAAGATTCTCGACCGGCCGCCAGTGCGCCGGGGAAGAATTCGGTTTCGCAGCCGGTTTAGTTGCCGGCTTGGCGAGCTCTCCGGCGTCGAGCACTTCTCGTAGAGTTGGTACTCCGGGCTTGAGCAGCCGGGCCAACCCTTCGGCTTGCCGCCAGGTAATCAAAAATTGCGCTTCGGCATTGCGCAGAATGGCCGATTGTCGCGTGGCGTATTCCGCGATGCGGTCGGCGCGGAAGGGCGGGTAAATTGGCACCGGAATCCCACCGGCCAGCAGGATGCCTGCAAAAGTCCAAAAGAATTCCGCGCAGGTGGGAAGCATGATTGAAACGGTCTGGCCGGGCTCCAGACCGCGCCGCATCAATTCGGCGGCTACCCTTGAGGCGCATTCGAAAAGCTCGCCGAACGTGATTGTTCGCGGCTCATCGTTCTCCTCGTAGAGATAAATATGCGCTCGCGCCGGTTCACCGCGCCCTCGCAAGCGGAAAATTTCAGTTAACGTTTCCGCGTTGCGTATTTGCTCTTCGATATCAGCGTGGATGGCAGCCGGACCTATGGGCGTTGCCGATATCGCCGCGCCCGCGGCTGCGGATCCAGTAACGGACTCCTCGCGCAGCACGGCTTCAACCAGGTCTTGTACCGTGTCAGCCTCAGCGACCACGCGGTCAGGCAGGCGCACGCCGCAAGCGTCACCCAAGCGCAGCATGAGCTCTACGCGCTCGAGACTCCCGAGTCCAAGTTCGCGTTCGAGATGAGCCGCGGTGCCACGCGCGGTTAGCTCCGCCAAACCACGTTGCCCGCCTAACTCCATCAGAAGTTGGCGTAATACTTGGAGAGTCTGCGAGGTAACGGATGCTGCGCGATCAATTTTTGTGCCAGTAGCGCCCATGGGTGAGATTCACAAACAGTTGCTTTGGCCGAGCGTATCACCGCTCACTACGCAGGGCAATGCCACTCCGACGAAGCGAACATTGCGCGAAGCGCCCTTGAGGTACGAAGGTACTGGGACTAATTGAACCCTTTGCACTATCGACGCTCGCAGGCTTTACAGCCAGAATCGTGTTGAGTTCGAGGCCGCACAAAGCGCTTCGAATGTCTACACCTCCATCACCCCATGCCCACGAGCGGCCGGCACCCCCACCGGCCGCTCCCCTTTTTCTGCTGACCTCAAGTCATCCAAGCCAACCACTTCGCGAGCCATAAACATGGAATGTTTCTTGACTCCAGCGCGCACGCTTCTATAGAGTGCGGGAATCAAGGGGTTGTAGGCTAGAGGCAATCGGCTGCGATTCTGAATGACGTTCAGCCTATGGTTTTGTTCCTCCGACGTGGTTCCAGCCACTCCACGGCCTGCATGTCCTCAGCGCGAGTTCTCACTACGGGGGTGGGCGTGAGATTACTTCGAGCTATTTTAATTTTAGTCATCGCATTGGCCGGCGTTTCAATTCTTGGTGGTAGCGCCTCGGGCCAAACCAACGCTTCACTACGTGGCACTATCACCGACCAATCGGGTGGTGTGGTCGTCGGTGCGAAAGAAACCCTCACAAATACCGGCACAGGAATCGCGCGCACTACCACTAGCGGCAGCGACGGCTCGTATTTATTCGACCTGGTGCAAGTGGGCAAATACAAGCTAACCGTCGAGAAAGGCGGGTTCACCACGTTCGTTCAAGACGGAATCGTTCTGGAGCTAAACCAGAACGGCCGCGCTGACGTTTCCCTCAAAGTGGGACAATCGGCTCAGACTGTGGAAGTAACCGCGAACGTCGCGCAAGTGGATACTACCAGCGCGGTCCTCGGCAAGGTCGAAAACGAACGCGCTATCCGGGATTTGCCTTTGCTCGACCGCGACACATTGCAGCTCGGCCTGCTTCAGGCCGGCGTTTTTCCCCCGGACCAAGATGATGCGTCTGGCAATCCGTTTTCAGTGAGCGGGCAACGCTCGGAATCTCTCACATTTCTTCTGGATGGAGCGAACAATACTGATTTTCTCGGCAACAATATCATCGTCAGCCCCAATCCTGACGCCGTGGAAGAATTCAAGATCCTGACAAACAACTATGACGCGGAATATGGGCGAACCTCGGGCGGTATCGTCAACCAGATTACGAAATCCGGAACAAATGATTTCCACGGCGACGTCTTCGAATTCATGCGCAATGATGTTCTGAACGCTACGGATTACCTGGCCGATGGGATCAAGTCTGCCTACAGACGGAACGTCTTCGGCGGCACCCTCGGTGGGCCCGTTAAGAGGGACAAATCGTTTTTCTTCGTGGCGTACCAAGGAACGCGCCGGGGCGAAGGAATGACTCCGAGCCCGGTTGGCGTGCTGACTGTTCCAGAACGCACCGGAGACTTCAGCGCAGATCCTTTTCCACTCATCAATCCCATCACGGGCTCTCCGTATCCCAATAACCAAGTTACGGTGAACCCCATCATCGCGAATTACATCGCCAAGTACATGCCATTGCCTAACAATGGATCAACCAATACCTTTACGGCGTCCCCCTTGGCTGGAATCAACGACGATCAAGGAATCGTGCACTGGGACTATAACGTCACGCCTAAGGACACCATCTCTTTTGCGTATTTGATCGATGACACACGCGCGCTTTTTCCGGAAGAGGGTGGAACGATTTCGTCCCTTACAGGACTTCAGCCTGCTGGATCAGGCGGCGACGTCCCGGTTGGCTCCGCAGGACTAGAGAGCCAGCGAAATCAAAGGGACGAAATCGTTCCACCCTCTTCCGGAAAAAGCGCGCGTGTGTCATCGATCAAATACGCAAAAGAGATG
>JABDEK010000099.1:12067-13026 GCA_013287135.1 Acidobacteriota bacterium
GGCACATTCACCTGGACTCACACATTCTCAAGCAGCAAAATTAACGAGTTCCGTTTCGCTGCTAGCCGGTTCGCATCAAGCCAGGGAATTCCTGTTGATCACACGCCGCCTAGCGCGCTGGGATTCACGAACGTGACCCCGGCCGACACCAAGGCTCCCGCACCGCCGACGATTTTCGGTCCATCGTTTACCCTCGGTCCTTCGACGCAGGGACCGACGACACTTCACCGCGCCACGTTCGAATGGTCGGACAACTTCACCTGGACGCGCGGCAAGCACGAGATAAAATTTGGAGCCGATTTCACTCGCGTTCGAAATAATTTCTACTACGACTATTACAATAATGGCAGTGAAGATTTTACTTTTGGAGATTTTACGGGAGACGAATACGCCGACTTCGTGGCCGGTTTCTCCGATGAATATTTCCAGTCTTCTCCCGCCACTTACGGAATTCGAACCGGCTCGGCTGCCGGATATATCCAGGACACTTGGAAGATTTTGCCGCGTCTTACTTTGAATTACGGCTTGCGCTATGAGTACTACGTTCCGCAGCACGACATTCACGACAATATCCTGGGCTGGTTCCCCGGCAAGCAATCCACTGTGTTTCCCGACGCGCCTCCCAATATTCTTTACCCGGGAGATCCCGGCACACCGAATAGGGCTTTGGTTTATCCGGACTACAACAACTTTGCTCCGAGGTTCGGTTTTGCCTGGGATATTTTTGGAAATGCAAAGCTGGTCATGCGCGGAGGCTTCGGCATCTTCTACGACATCGAAGATGGCGCCCTGAACCTGCAATTCGGAGGCGAACCGCCCTTTGGATACATTGCGAATATATTCCCGTCTTACGGGTTCGGCTCACCGTCAGATTGTCCTGGACCGGTTCCCTGCGGCGCTATTGCGGATCCGTGGGCGCCCGGAACGAATCCCTACAATCCGTTCGTCCCAGGTTTCCG